>DAOWNK010000274.1 GCA_030642635.1 Pirellulales bacterium | reverse complement strand
GCGCCGCGGCGATTTCACTGACTGACAGCGGTGTTTCACCCAGCAATTCCTTGGCCCGATTGATCCGCAGTTGAAGATGGTACTGGTAAGGAGCCAGGCCGGTTTGCTGTTTGAAGACGTGGCGAAAACGGTCGTAACTAATACACAGCCCGGTGGCCAGTTGTTCCATATCGACGAACTCTTCGGTGTTTTGTTCAAGCAGTTGTGTCGACCGACGTATCAACTCACTGAGTTCCGTTCCACTTTGTTGGGCACGATCGCACGCCAAGGCGGCGCCGAGAACTTCAATGACGTTGGCCGCCATCAACTGCTGAAGTCCGTGCGGCTTTGATCGCACGCGATCCAACAGACGCCGGTAGGAACGGGAGATCGTTTCGTCCAGACCGGTCTTCAGCACGGGATTTTGCGGCGTGATGAATTCCCGTTTGACCAGCCGATGGGGATATCCGCCGTTGAAGTGTATCCAGTAATACGTCCAGGGGGTTTTCTTCGACGGACGATAGCGATGCCAAACACCCGGAAACAGCAAGACGACGTTGCCGGCCGTTAGGATTTCCTTCCCGGTGGCTTCCGACTCGAACTCTCCGGTGCCATCGGTAACGTAAACCGCACCGTATTCCGGCAACACGCGGCCTTTGTCCCAAACGTAATAGTACGGATCGGGATGGCCGGTATCCGGATCGCCCGGCAGCGCGCGGACGATACGTCCGGTGCCGGTTACGTAAAGGTCCCACAACTTGTCTCTTTGACTGACCGGGAAATAATGGAAGTATTCCCCCTGGGCCTGACGACGCATATCTGTGTCCCTCACATACAAATAGGGGCTAGAGGCTGGGGACTAGGGGCTAGAGAAAGGATTTCACCGAATACCAGCCCCTAATCCCTAATCCCTCAGTGTTTTATGATACCCTGCCAAATCCGGCCTTGTCAAGAAAACGTAGGGTGCGTGAAACGCACCACACATCACGAAACTAGCCGAAACGGTGCGTTTCACGCACCCTACCAGCCTACGCCCGCCGGCGGAGCCGGTGATTGGGGGATGCAGCGTCCAAAAAAGACATCAAAAAAAACCATTTTTTACATGGACCTTGCGTTTTTCCCAATCATAATGGAAGTAGCTTAACTGACCGAATGTTTCGTCAGTTGCTAATTCAATTCTTTTTTGAAGGAGGTGTGTGATGAACGTGTTGATCAGAATTATGGCAGTCTTGGCGGTGGCGATGATTGTGGGGGCTGTTGCCTTCGGTGTGCCCGCTTCTGCGAAAGCAGAACTGGTGGCGTATTGGGAATTCGACGATGGTGTCACCGATTCCTCTGGCTCTACCACCGCGCACAACGGAACCGCAACCAGCGTGAACTACAGCACCGATATACCAATTGGTGCATCAGGCAAGTCGCTCGACCTGACAACTACTGATGGATATGTCGACGTCACGGAACACGCCGATCTGAACACAGCCGAGCAGACGCTTGCTTACTGGGTTGACCTGAACAACGTTACTCCCGAGGTCGGTACAGGTCGTGTGACGAGCCGTCATCTTTCCAACTTTGAGACCGGCGCATATAGTGACCGTAGCCTCAAGTATTATAAGGGTGGAACGAGCGATTGGCTGGACACCGGCTACGACGTGGCAGCGAATGCGTGGACACACATAGCTTTTGTCATCTCCAATGATGATGGAGACCCTGATGCTTACAAGGAGTTGGATGTTTACGCAAACGGGAGCTTGGTCTGTGAAGACGACCTTAAGAGCACTCTAGGCGGTTTCATGCGCATCGGCCAGGCAACGAATGATGTGTCCTCCATCAAAGCGTTGATCGACGACATGGGAATATGGGACGCCACGTTGTCCGGTGGCGAGATAAAGGCATTGCATACGCTGGGCACCGATTCTGAGTTGGAATACAAACTGGGGCTGGCGGATGATATATTCGTGGCCCACAGCGCGGGCAACGATGTAACGCTCGGTAACGGCGACCCGTGGGAATACGAGACAAATCTCGATTCCATCAAGGGGACCGCCGACCCGGGCGAGTTGTTCACTCACAACGGCTCTCGCTACCTGCTGCTGAAAGCCGGCGGTACGGACAGTGGAACCGGAATGAAGCTGGTGCCCGAGCCGGGTACGTTCGTGCTGCTTGGCATGGGTGCGTTGGCGTTGTTGCTGATGCGTCTCCGCCGCCGCCGGTAGTTCCCGGGACTTATTGGTTCCCAGATTGTAACCGTTCACGGGGACTGTCCCCTTCGGGCTGCAAGGGGACAGGCACATTTTTCGGCCAAAATGGGCCGAAAAACGAGCCAGTCCCCGGCCCGTGAACGGTTACCCCAGATTGATATAGTTATACAAAAGCCAAACGCCCCCCGGATTGCAATCCGGGGGCGTTTTGGATGTGATTGAAACTGTCATACCACACTTTGTTCCCGTGTGTTGCGCGGGAACACACACCCTTTGTTCCCTCTAGAGGAAGACCATGAAAATTCTCTCGCTGTTGTGTTCCGTGTGGCTAGCCGCTTCGGTGGCAGTGGCCGAGTCGTCGCCGCCTAAGTGGACCGAAGCCGACGGCAAGGTGTTCCTGAACGGCAAGCCGTTGCTCGAAGACGGCTCGGGGCTGTTCTTCGAAAAGGAGTTTTACACCGGCGATGCCGCCCGGACAAAGGCGCGTGAACTGATCGGCTCGGGCAAGATTGTCGATGCGGTCCCGTGCCGGCTGTTGGACGAAGTGGACTGCACGACCACCTCGCACGAGTTCAAGGAAACCAGCCCGAGCCGGCTGGTCGAATTGGCCCCGGGCAAGAAGTTCCGCGTCTGCGGGCCGCGAGAAGCCGTGAAAAAAAGGTCCGCCTTTGGGGTAGGGGTCCGGAGAGAAAGGCCCTGCCTACCTTTTCCTATCAGCTTCGCGTGACGCCCCAGCCCATGCCGCATCTGCTTGTGGTCGAGTCGATCAACGACACCGAGCGCAACCTTGAAGTGGCGGTCGGCCCGGCGCCCGGAAGTAATCCGTCGCCGGTGCTTGCCAACGGGAAGCCGGGCTATATACAACCGAACCTTGCGGTGATCTGCACCGGCCGCGAGTTCCCGGCCGACGGCAAGCCGTTCCGCCAGACGTTTCTGTTTTATCCCAAGAGCGATGCGGTCGAGGTGACGATCTCGTCTTCCGGACGTGAGATGAAACAGACCGACGCGCCCGGCTCGGCCGTTTCGCACATGGCTGTTTACGAGATCACCCGGCCGTTGTCCGAACTGGCCAACCCGATCGATCCGCCGGCCAAGCAGCGGCATCTGGCGATGTTCCGTCCCTCGACAAACGCTTTCCTCCGCGAGTACGGCTACAGCGGCGCGACTGTCGAGCAGCGACGGGCGTCGATCAGCGAGATGTTCGACTATTTACACTTTTTGGGCTTCGACCGCTTCGAGTTTCATCCCTACTCGTTCAGCCGTGCAGCCTATCTCCGTTCGACTAAGCGAGAGGAAACAGGCAAGCCCGACATCTTCGACGACGTGCTGCCAATGGCCGAGCAGTCTGGAATTTCGATTGTTCCCAGGATGGACTCGTTGTGTTTCTTTGCTACCAATCATGGGAGCAAGCGCGCTGCTGACAATATATGGAATGATGAGCCGATCAACTTCCAGCTTACCAAGGACGGCAAGGTGCCGAAGTTTTTCGAAAAGGCTCCCGACCCGCTCCGCCCCCCCGTACAAAAGCTGTTGTTGGATATGCTCGGCGACATGCTCAAGCGTTGCAAGGGCTACAAGTGCGTGCCGGGTGTCGGCTTTCGTGCGCACGCGGCGATCGGCGTGCTATATGTCAACAGCCACCGCTTGAACAACATGCCGGCAGAGGAAAGCGGCTACAGCAAGTGGGATGTTGAGCAGTTCGAGCGCGATTCTGGCATAAAAGTTTCTGCGGCCCACGATGACCCCGGCGCTTGCTACAAGTGGCTGAAGGCCAATGCGTGGGAGAAGTGGATCGACTGGCGATGCCGAAAGATGCGGCAATGGTGGCTCGAGGCACGCGACCTGGCCGGCAGTCACGGCAAGCAGCTCTTCGTCCGCACCATTATCCCCGGCACCCACCACTACGAGAGCGACAAGACGCAGTGGTACGG
>DAOWNK010000355.1 GCA_030642635.1 Pirellulales bacterium | reverse complement strand
TGGCCTCTGGATGCTTTTGAGCATGCTTCGAGTGTTGGAAAACTACGACGTTGAACATATTCGCTATCTCGCTCAGCACATGCTAGCCGACGTCCGTGCCGGCCCCGCTTGTGCTAGCAAACTTGTGTAGATACTAATGCACTGCGTGCGGGGGCAATTGAAATTAGGATGTCCGGGAATTATCAATTGTAAAGCCGCGACCACTGGTCGCGGCTTTACACTACAAACATGCCTGACTTCAACAGCGGAACAAGTTGGCGCGCACCGCCGCGGCCGATTGTCACAAGCGTCGACACGATCGAGCTTGGCACATGCTCGCCGCAGGTGATCTCGATACCGATTACCAAAGCAAAGCTGCACGTGCGAAGCTTCACGTTCGGCGAGTCCGCCAAGGTTGCGGAGGTGGCTGAAAACAAGATCGTTTTGTCTTCAGAACCGCTGCAAGCTGCATACCAAGTTGCCGGCTCCACTCGCATCCACCCTCCGGCCGATGTTATCAAGCTCGATGACCGCCTGGAGTATCTCTTGCAGCCGTCGTTGGAATCGTTGCTTGCCGAGCGGTCGCTGGCGTTTCCATCTCGTCCGTTTCCGTTCCAGTTCGAGGGGATTGCATTTCTGTATCCCCGTCACGCGGCAGTGCTGGCCGATGAGATGGGCCTTGGCAAGACCATGCAGGCGATTACGGCCGTTCGGTTGCTGCTTCGTCGCGGCGATGTAAGGACGGTATTGCTGGTCTGCCCGAAGCCGCTGGTGACGAACTGGCAGCGCGAGTTCAACCTCTGGGCGCCCGAGGTGCCGGTCGTGGTCATCCAGGGCGATCAGCCGAAACGCCTGTGGCAATGGCAGTTGCCCGATGCCGCCGTACGGATCGCCAACTACGAACTGCTCTGTCGAGACCACGATGTGTTTGAATATCTCGGCGACGACGGCCGGCCGAGCGTACGCTTCGACCTGGTCGTGCTCGATGAATCGCAACGGATCAAGAATCTCGACGGTGTAACCAACCGTGTCGCCCGATCGATTTCCAGGCGTCGAAGCTGGGCGCTTACAGGCACACCGGTCGAGAACAGCACGGACGATCTGGTGGGCATATTCGAGTTTCTTGCCCCTGGTTTTCTCTCGCCCGAGATAAAGCCGCTGAGCATGGGCCGCGTGGTGAGCGACCACGTGTTGCGGCGGACCAAAGAGCAGGTGCTTACCGACTTGCCGCCGAAGCTGTTCCGAGAGGCCGAGATGGACCTTACTCCCCAGCAGCGTGAAAGCTATCGGCTGGCCGAGGACGACGGTGTGCTGCGGCTTACCGAACTGGGCGATAGTGTATCTATCGGACATGTGTTCGAGTTGGTGCTGCGACTGAAGCAGATATGCAACTTCGATCCGGCGACCGGCGCCAGCTCGAAGCTCGAACGGCTTATCGCCGACCTGGAAGAGATCGCCGTCAGCGGCCGCAAGGCGATCATCTTCAGCCAATGGGTCGGTACGCTAAATCGCCTTGCCGGCCGGCTGCAACGGTTCGGCCCGCTGGAATACCACGGCAAGGTGCCACACGCGCGGCGAGAGGCCGTCGTCGAGCAATTTCGCAACGACTCCTCCAAGCACGTGCTGATGATGAGCTACGGCGCCGGAGGGGTTGGGTTGAATCTGCAATTCGCCAACTATGTGTTCCTGTTCGACCGCTGGTGGAACCCGGCGGTCGAGGACCAGGCGACCGGCCGGGCGCATCGCATCGGGGTAGACGGCCCGGTTACGGTGACACGGTTCCTGATGATCGAGACGATCGAGGAGCGGATCGACCGTATTCTTCAAAAGAAGCGCGAACTGTTCGACGTGATCTTCTCCGGGGCCGAATCGCACCGCAAACTCGGATTGACCCAACAGGAGCTTTTCGGGCTGTTCCAGCTCAAGTGCCCTGCCGATCCGATCGATGTGGCGGCGTGAGTGATCAGGGGGTGCTGGGTCGAGGTCTGTAGGCTGGGTCGAGCGAAGCGAGGCCCACCTGTGCTGTAAAGCGCAGGGTTGGCCTCGCGTCGCTCGTCCTAGCCTACGGTTTACTATATGCTTGTAGTATGGCACAGTATATTCGCAACTACGTACCGGGTGGAACATACTTCTTCACCGTGGTGACACACCAACGGCGGCCGATCTTGACGAGTGAGTT
>DAOWNK010000252.1 GCA_030642635.1 Pirellulales bacterium | reverse complement strand
GATTTGGCTTCGGTGATGTCCGATTCGTCTCCGCCGCCGGCCGCCTGGTCGATGGCGTCCTCGTCGGTTTCCTCCATTTTGTAGGGAACTTCCTTGAAATCGGCATGTTCGAGGATCAACTCGATGACCTTTCGTTCGACGATCTGGTTTCGCAGGACGTCCATTGAGCCGGATTTCTCCAATCTTGCCCGAACGCGACGGGGAGATTCGTTGCTCTGCGCGGCGATAAGACGAATCTCGGCGTCGTAATCGTTTTCGTCAACTTCGGTTTCCTGGTCTTCAGCGATCCGTTCGAGTATGAAGTGTTCCTTAAGCGCCCGGGCCGTAGCGGCATGGCTGTTCTGTCGCAGTGTGTTTTCGTGTGCACGAATCTCATCTTCGCCGAACCCGCTGCGACGCAACTCGAGCACAGCACGCTGAAGTTCGCGTTGGCTCTGTCTATCCAGCAACTCCGGCGGTAGTTCCCAATCGGCGGCCACGGTCAGCGCGGCGGTGATCTGCTCCCTGGCACGCTGGTGTTGCTCGTATTCCAACTGGCGTTCAAGTTGGTCTTTGATGGTGTCGCGCAGGTCGGCTTCCAACTCGAATCCGCCAAGCTCCTCGAGCAACTCGTCGTTCAGTTCCGGCAATTCGAGTTTCTTGACCTCCAGTACCTCGAACCGTGCGGTGATCTTTTGGCTTCGCAACTCTACGTTCGGGGCGTCCTCGGTCAACATGGCATGACTCTGGCGGGTTTGGCCGGCTTTGACCCCTTCCATCAATTTGTCGAATTGCTCGATCTTGCCGTCGCGGAAGCTCAGCACGGGCCGAATCCGTATGACTTCCTCCTCGGCGCTGGAAAGCACCACCTCGTCGTGCTCGAAGGTCAGGTTTGCGGTAATGTAGTCGCCCGGCTCCGCAGGTCCGTCGTACGGAACCAGCCGGCCGCGATTGGCCAATATGTTTTGCAGTGCGCGATCTATGTCGGCCTCTGAAAACTCACGGACCGGCTTCTCGATCGAAAGACCCTTCCACTTCGGCAGATCGAACTGCGGACGAACCTCAAGGTCGAATTCAAAGGTCATCGGTCCCTTGTCGGGAATCTCGATCGCGTCCAGGTCGATGTCCGGCTCACTGATCGGCGAGAGGTCCTGATCTTTGCTTATTTGCTCCAGGCCTTCCATCAACAAAGTGCTCTTCACCTTATCCGCCACGTCTTTGCGGAACCGTTTCTCGATCAGCTTTCGCGGCGCATGGCCCGGGCGAAAACCGGGAACCTGGGCGGTCGGCATCAACTCGCTGAATTCCTTGTCGTAGTAACGCTCGACGTCTTCACGTGGAATCGTGACGGTAATGTGACGCTCGCACGCGCTGCGCCGGTCAATGGTTACCTCAAGCTGCAGCTTCTCCGGCTCTTCATCGACTATGGTTAAAACATCATCGGAATCAGGGTATTCGTTATCAGCCATGTTCCTGCCATTGGGTCAAAGGGGATAATTATTTCAGCCGCTTGCGGCTTAGCAACTTAATATACAAAGAGCGGGTGATGGGATTCGAACCCACGACAACGACGTTGGCAACGTCGTGCTCTGCCAACTGAGCTACACCCGCCCGTGAGTTCGACAAGGATCAAGTTTCGGGATTATAGGTCTACTGGAACGATATTCAAGGGCAATTACACCCAAACTAAGTGAAACCGATTCGGCAACGGTGGTCAATGGCCCCTCGATTAGGGGGCCGCAGGGCATTGTGTTACTGGTTGGCCACTGGGCGGCCGGCTGCTAGTTGGCCTGTTGTCCCTAGACTTCCCATGTCGCCTAATATAGAATCAGTGGCGCCGGCGTCTCGCCGGTGTGACGTAACTCAAAGTAACACCCATGTCTATTTACATACCACCGGCGGGACGCCGGTGCCACTGTGTTTTCCTTGGTATTACCAAATTTCATTTCATTGCAAACGGTTGAATTTCCACGTGGGAGTTGCGATTTTGTATCCGCCGGATTATCATGTCTTATATGGAAGCAAAATTGATCGTTGTTGGCGGCAAGGCGAATAAGGGCGAGATTGACCTGAAGTTGCCAACACTGATTGGCCGAAGCCGCGAAGCCCAACTGACCATTGCCCATCCTATGGTCTCGCGACAGCACTGCGAGATTTACGAGGTTGATGGCCTGCTGATGATCCGCGACCTTGGCAGTCTCAACGGGACGGTAGTCGAAGGGCAGCGTATCAGCGAGGCGCCGCTGTGCCCGGCCAACGAGTTTACGGTCGGGCCGTTGACCTTCCGCACCGAGTACGAGTACGACGGCGATCTCGATGCGGTGCCGGACCCGAAGGTCGTTGAAGATGGTACTGAACAGGCGCCGACTTCCGACGATGTGGAAGGGATTCCTGACTTCGAGGCAATGGTCGAAGAAACTGCAGCCGGTTCAGACGAGGTCGAAGATATGGAAGAAGCAGAAGAAGTATACGACGAGGAATATGCGGAGGAGCCGACAGTCGATGTCGAGGAGATCGGGATCAAGGAAATCGATGAATTGGCAGTCGAAACCGATACGCCGGCAGCCGAGCCGGCAGTGCAAAAGTCACACCAAAAACCCACCAAGCCTCAGCCGGCCGAGGCAGCCGACGGCAGCGACGACGCGCTGGACGAGTTTTTCGAGAGTTTGTAGTGTTATGTAAAGCCGCGACCATTGGTCGCGGATCGCCCGACGACGAGTCGATTAACCAGAACAACCGCGACCGATAGTCGCGGCTTTACAAAGGAGAACCACCATGCGTTTGCGTTTCGTTTGTATCATTTTGCTCGTAGCAATTGTCGTTCTTACCGTCGCAGCACCGAGCCGGGCTGACAAACCGGCCGAACCGCTTAAGGCCGGCATAATCGGTCTGACCACCTCGCACGTGATCGCCTTCACCAAGGTAATCAACGACCCGAAGGCCACCGGCGACCTGGCGGACGTGGTCGTTGTGGCCGGATTTCCCGGCGGAATGAAGGACAACCCCAGCAGTTGGGATCGGGTCGAAAAATATACCGAGCAGCTCCGCGGTATGGGGATCAAAATATACGATTCCATACCGGAGATGGTCGAGGACGTCGACGTTATTTTGCTTGAGAGTGTCGACGGCCGGCCGCACCTGGAGCAAGCCCGGCCGGTGATCGCAGCCGGCAAGCCGCTGTTTATCGACAAGCCGTTGGCCGGTTCGCTGGCCGACGCGATCGAGATATTCCGGCTGGCCAAGGAGAAGAACGTGCCGTGTTTTTCCAGCTCGTCGCTCCGGTTCAGTTCCGGCTTCCAAGCAGCCGGAGCTGGCAAGTCGCCCTTCGGCGAGATAAAAAGCTGTGTCGCCTGGAGCCCGATGTCAATCGAGCCGCACCATCCCGACCTGTTCTGGTACGGCATCCACGGCGTGGAGACTCTCTTTACGATCATGGGAACCGGCTGCGAGTCGGTCACCCGAGTCGAGCATAACAAGGTGCTCGGCACTTGGAAGGACGGCCGGCAGGGTACGTTTATCGGCAAGAAAGGTTATGGTGCGGAGGTCGTCGGCAGCAAAAGCAGCGGCCAGGCCGGCAAATACGAAGGCTACAAGCCGCTGGTGATCGAGATATGCAAGTTCTTCAAGACCGGCCGACCGCCGGTTTCCGCCGAGGAAACCCTGGAGATTTTCGCCTTTATGGAAGCCGCAGATGAAAGCAAGCGACAGGGCGGCGCCCCGGTAACACTCGAAAGCGTGATGAAAAAGGCCGCCAAAAAATGAGCCGCTTGCAGAATTTAGCCCCGGGTGAATACACCCGGGGTGACCGGCGGTGGCAGTCCTATGCCTGCCCGCCGTGTATTCACGGCGGGCTAAATGTGAATTTTCAGACTCTATTACTAACCACTAATCCAACTAAGGAGACCATCCCATGTCAGAGTCAAACGAACTATCACGTCGTCGCTTTATGCAGAAGGCGACCGTCGTCGGTGCGTCCGGCGTGGCTGTGCCTTACTTCGTTCCGGCCGCCGCCCTTGGCGATGCCGAAAAGCCCGGGGCCAACGACCGCATTCAGATCGGCTTGATCGGCTGCGGCGGAATGGGCAGGGCAAATCTGAATAACTGTGCAAAATACCCGGACGTTGTGGTCACCGGCGTCTGCGACATCTGGAAGGAACGACGCGAGATAGCGCTGGCCAAGTTCAAGGAAAGCGCCAAGCCGTATCACGACTATCGCGAGATGCTTGCACAAAAGGATATCGACGCGGTAATCATCGGCACACCGCCGCACTGGCACTGCCGCCAAACGGTCGATGCTTGGCGAGGCCGGCAAGGACATCTACCTGCAAAAGCCGATGACGCTCTACGTTGGCGAAAGCATGGCGATTAAAAACGCGGTGAAAAAACACCAGCGCGTCTGCCAGGTCGGCACACAAATTCACGCCGTCGAAAATTATCGCCGCGTGGTGGAACTGGTCCAGTCAGGCAATCTTGGAAATATCGGCGTAGTGCGGACTTTCAACGTAATGAACCAGGGGCCGGAGGGTCTGGGACACGGTCCGAACACCACGCCGCCGGAGGGACTAGATTGGGACAAGTGGATCGGGCCGTACCCGATGCGGCCGTACACTTCCCTATTGGCCAAAAGTGCGTACCACCCTCCGTCGTTC
>DAOWNK010000043.1 GCA_030642635.1 Pirellulales bacterium | reverse complement strand
TGGGAGTCGCCTTTTGGGTCAGCCTTGCTATCGACTGGTTCTTCGAGCCGCCGGCGGTCGTGCGCGGCATTGTGCTCGGCGGCGTCATATTCGGGCTAACAGCGGTGTTGTTCCGACTGATTGCTCGGCGTGCCTTTGTGCGTTTAAGCGACGGCAACATGGCCACCGTGCTGGAACGCCGATTTCCACAGTTCGGCGACAGCCTGTTGACCGCAGTGGTGCTTACCGACGGCACATCAGCCCACAGTGAATGCAACCCGGTGCTGTTGGAACAAACCTGCCGCGAGGCGTTGCAGCGGATCGACGATGTGCGGCTCTGTGAAGTGTTCAACCCGGCGCCGTTGCGACGCAGCGTTGCGGCAGCGTTTCTGACGGCCGCAAGCGTGGTCGCGTTCGTAGTGTTGTGCCAAGGAGCATCGGCCACGTGGGCGCGTCGCAGCCTGATGTTTTCCGACGAGTTGTGGCCGCGTCACACCCGGCTGGTAATCGAGGGATTCGACGACGGTGTGGAAAAAATCGCCCGGGGCGACAGTCTGGAGGTGATCGCCAAGGCCGACACCTCTTGGCCGGTCGTGCCGAGTGTGGTGCAAGTCCGCTACCGCACGGAAAGCGGCGTCCGAGGCCGCGCGACGATGAATCGACTTGGGGCGGCCAGGGGCGCCGACGAACCGTTCCAGGAATATTCATATACGTTCCAAGGTGTTTTGACGCCGATCCGGTTCGATCTGGTCGGCGGCGACGCCCGGCTACGCAACTTGAGGATCAAGGTGGTCGAAAGCCCGACCATTGTCGAGATGACGCTCGATTGCAAATACCCGGCGTATATGGATCGCCGGCGGCGAACCTTGCCTGTCTCCGGCGTGATGCAGGTTCCGCTGGGCACCATGGTTACAATTCGAGCCAAGACGAACAAGGAGTTGGTTGGTGTTCAGATGTCAGTGGCGCCGGCGTCCCGCCGGTGGTCGCAAGCCCCTGATTCCACCACACCGGCGGGACGCCGGCGCCACTGTTTCTCAGTTTTGAAACTACTTCCAGATTCAGCCAGCCTGGCAGCCGATCGCCGTGGTTTTTGCTACACGCTCGCTGTGCTTCAGTCGGACACCACGCTGCTGTTTACGCTTTCGGACTCCGACGGCATTACCGGCCGCGAGCCGGTCCGGCTGTCGCTGCTGGGCGTGAAGGACACACCGCCGGAGTTGACCGTCCGGCTCGACGGGATCGGCCAGGCGATAACCGCCGATGCGGTCCTGCCGGCAGTCGGCCGCATTGCAGACGATTGGGGAATTGCGGAGGTATGGTTCGAAACCGTTGTGGATAAACACGCCCCGTCGCGGCGCCAGATCGATCTACCACAGTCTGTAACAATCCAGTGGGAGCTTGCCGCGTCGCTTGAGGTTGAGGAGCTTTGTCTTAAGCCGGGCCAGAAACTGACGGTCTGCATCCAGGCGGCCGACCACTGCGACCTGGCCGGAGGGCCGAACGTCGGCGCCGGCCCGCGCCGGCTATTGGACGTCGTCACGCCGGAGCGGTTGCGTGCAATGCTCGAAGCACGCGAGCTGGTTATCAGAGAGCGGTTCGAGGCCATCATAGAGGAAGTGCCCGAGACACGCGACTTGCTGCTGCGATTGGACGATACTTCCGCAAAACACCTGCCGCTGCGGGCGCTTCGTATAGGCCGGGCGTTGACCAATACGCACAAAAGCACACACGAAACTCGGGGCGTTACCGAGGGATTCAACGACATTCGCAAACAACTCATAAACAACCGGATCGACACCGAGGAACTAAAACGCCGGCTGGCCGACGGGATTGTCGCCCCGCTTGGCCGTATTGTCGCCGAGATGTTCCCGGAACTGGAACGTCGTATCGAGGCGATTGAAGAACAATCGGACTCGGAACCAGCAGTTCTCCAAGCCGACGAGGTGTTGTTGGCCATGCGCAAGGTGCTGGATAGAATGATAGAGTTGGAAAACTTCAACGAGGCGATGGAACTGCTACGCAAGATCATTGAGCAGCAAGACCGGCTGAACGAGCAAACCAAGCGGCGACACAAACAGAAGCTCCGCGAGTTGTTGGAAAAATAAATGAGACTTCGCAATATACAAAACGTATGGTTTGCATGGCTGTTGGTCGCCTTTTCGGCAACCACGCTGCTTGCAGAGCCGGAGACCGACGTTACTGAATCCGAAAATCTTTCGCTTCGTCAGCAGCACCTTGCCGAGCAATTTCGGCACTTCGACGCCGTGTTGGAACAGATCGCACGCATCACCGAAGCGACCGATCCACGCCGGGCCGCGCTGATGCGAAAGGCCAGGCGGCAAATCCGCGAGACGATGATCGAAGTGCGGCTGGACAGCTTGGTCGATCAGCTTCGCCGAGATAAGCTATCCACGGCCATCGAAAACCAAAAAATCGTCGATCAGGACCTCCGCAAACTGCTCGAACTACTGATGAGCGAAGATCGTGCGAAACGCATTGCGTCTGAAAAAGCCCGAATACGCAACTATCTGAAACGAGTCAATCGAATCATCCGAAAGCAAAAGGACGTACAGGGCAGAACCGCCGGCGGCGGTAATCAAAAGGGGCTTGCCAAGGAACAGGATAAACTGGCGAAAGATACCGGCCGACTGGCCAAGGACGTTAAAAAGAACGAAGAAGGCAGTGACAGTTCACCAGGAAAGGACGCAGGAAAGGATGCAGAGCAGAAACAGAACGAGAACCCCGTGCAAAAACGTCTTGAGTCTGCAAAGCAACGCATGAAAGACGCCCAAGAGAAGCTGGACCGGGCACAACGCGAAAGCGCCGTCGATAAACAGGAGGAGGCCATCGCCGAGTTGGAACGGGCAAAAGCCGAACTGGAAGAGATACTGCGCCAGCTTCGCGAGGAAGAGATCGCCAGGATGTTGGCCATGCTCCAGTCGCGGTTCCGCAAGATGCTCGCCCGGCAGCGTGAGGTTTATCAGGGCACGGTGCGGCTCGATAAAGTCCCAAAACAACAGTGGTCGCACAACCACGAGATCGAAGCCAGTCGGCTAAGCGGACGCCAGCAGCAGATCGTCGTCGATGCGGACAATGCGTTGCTGCTTTTACGCGAGGACGGCACCGCGGTTGCGTTTCCCGAGGCCGTCGAGCAGATGCGCGAAGACATGCAGCAGGTGGTACGACGGCTGGCCATGGCGAAGGTCGGCCGGATTACCCAGGCGGTCGAAGAAGACATAATCGCCGCGTTGGAAGAGATGATCGAGGCGTTGAAAAAGGCTCAGGAGGACCTCGATGAAAGCAAACCCAAGCCGCCGGGCAAGTCAGGCCCGCCGCAGGAACCGCCGCTGGTCGATATGCTGGCCGAGTTGAAGATGATCCGTGCGTTGCAGATGCGAGTGAACCGCCGCACCAAGCGATACTCGCTGTTGTGCGAAGGCGAACAGGCGGAGCGGCCGGAACTGCTCGATGCACTCGGTGAACTCGCCGAACGTCAGCAACGTATATATCGTGTCACACGTGATTTGGAATTGGGGAAGAATAAATGAAGTCAATGTGTAATAAGGGAAGATGGGGAGGGAAAAAGGAAAAGGAGGAAAAAGGGGAAAAGAAAACAAAACATGTAATATCTCAGCCAGTTAAGATTTTCCACAACATGGTGCTCAAGCCGCCGTACCGGCGGCTGCTAAACGTGAGAATTAACCTGTTTAGCGGTCGCCGGTACGGCGACCTTTGCTTTTTCTTTTCCATTTTCCCCCTTTCCCTTTTTCCTTTTTACACATCAATTGCATTTTGTTGAATAATTATCAAATGAGCTATCCCAAAACCGTACGTACGATTGTTGTCGTCACATTGTTTTGTCTTTTGACGACGACGGTTTTTGCAGATGTAACGGATGCACCGTCGAAGGAGTTGCCCCCATGGCAACCGCCGTCGGTCCAGGACGTTCGGGCAAAAGCATTTACATGGCTCGACAGCCAAGGCGCCGACGAATCCGCCCGAGCGGCGGCGAAGGAACTCTGGTCGAACCTTCCGGAGGCGCCGACCGACGCAGAGTTGCTGGAGTGCCTGGCCGGCACGTTTGCACTGGTCGATCAGCACGCTGCTGCACTGGTTGAGCTATGCTCGAAACCGAGGCGCCGGCCGACGCTGCCAAACCATGATTGGCTCATCGACGACAAAACACCGCCGCTGGTGGCGGCCAACATGCGGCTGTTCTACGGTCGCTGGCTGGCGCACCGGTCGTTGTTCGACGAATCGCTGGAGCAGCTTGCCGGGTTGCAACCCGACGAGGTGGTCGCACCGGCCATGTTGCTGTTTTACCGGGGCGTGGTCTATCACCGCTTATTGGACAAGGAGTCGGGCCTGGCAGCGCTTCGGCGGTTGCTTGCCGGCGCCGAGTCCAGCCCGCGCCGCTACGTAGCCGTCGCACGACTCGTGCAGCACGATCTGAAAATGCTCAAGGCCGACACGCTCGATCACATCTCACGCAGGATGGACGACATCCGACGTCGGCTCGATCTGGGACGTGCCGGCGAAAAGGTTATGCAGATCGAAGACGGCGTGATTGCATCGCTCGACAAATTGATAAAAAAAATCGAAGATGAACAAAGCAATTGCTCGTGCAACAGCGGCGGGAATATCCAATCCGGCAAACCGGCACAGGACAGCCGAATCCTCGGCGGTAAGGGCCGTGGAAACGTAACCCGACGGAGTTTTCAGGGAGAAGCCGACTGGGGCGACCTGCCGCCGAAACAGCGAGAAGAGACGTTGCAGCAGATCGGCCGGGATTTTCCCGCACACTACCGCGACGTTATTGAGCAATACTTTCGTAGGCTGGCGACAGACGGTGGGCGGTAGGTGGTAGGTGGTTAAAAGCCCCCACACTGCGTGCGGGGGCAGACGTGTAGCGGCCTGGCTTGCCCGACGATGGGACTGTTAATTCATTGCCACCTTGCCTTCGGACGGTATATAGTGAATATTACACTATACGGAATTCAAGATTTATAACACCACTATGAACGCATATTTTCTAACCGCCGTTTTGCTGGCCGCCACGGCGCCGCTGTTTGAGGCACAAACCCTCGACGGCCGGACCACCATCGGACCGATCGTGGAAATCAGTCCTGTTAAGTTGGACGACGGGCAGCCGTGCTACCGGGTTACCATCGACACCGCCGCCGGGCCGATGTCGTTACACACGAACAAACTGCTACAGCTCTCATCAGTAGAAAAACCGGCCGAGCGGCCCGAGGTATCCGCCGTTCGGGTAGAACTGCTCGACGGCTCGTCAGTCGCCGCCGCCGATTACACCGTCCACGGCGACCGGTTCGCACTTGTCTTGCCGAACAATCACATCGTCGATCTGCCGGTGGCGACCGTCTCGGCCGTCCGGGTGCAACCACATGCCGCGACACTCGCCGACCAATGGTCGCGCATCCTTGCAATGCAACTCGACGCCGACGTGTTGGTGGTCTGCAATGGCGACGTTTTGAATTACCACAGCGGCGTCCTGCACGATGTTACCGACAAGGTCGTCCGGTTCGAGATTGACGGCGAGGTGCTGCCGATAAAGCGGCCGAAGGTTTTCGGGCTGATATACCGTCGCTCGGCCGACGAGAGCTTGCCCGAGCCGATCTGTGAGTTGACCGACGCGACCGGTTCGCGGTGGTCGGTCCGCTCGCTTGAGCTTACCGACGAAGGAGACATATGTCTAAGCACGCCTTGCGGCGCGGCCGTTGTTTGTCAGTTGTCGCAGGTCGTGCAGATCGACTTCTCGCGCGGCAAGGTGATTTACTTAAGCAACCTGATGCCGCAGTCGGTGGAATTTGTGCCGTTTTTCGGCACCAACGGCGCCATGCCGTTACTCGATCGGTTCTTTGCAATCAGAAACGACGTGAATCTCGAGTCGGCCCCGTTGCGGCTCCGCGGCGTGCAGTATTCAAAGGGCCTGGCGATGCACAGCCGCACGAAGGTCGTCTATCGTCTGCCCGGCCGCTTCAGCCGCTTTAAGGCAATTGCCGGCATCGACGACGGCGTCCGGCCGCACGGCAACCTACGGCTGGTCATAAGCGGAGACGAGCGCGTACTGCTGGATATCGTGCTGACGGGCGCCGATCAGCCCGTGCCGATAGACCTCGACGTGGCCGGGGTACGGCGGATTACCGTGCTGGTCGATTTCGCCTCGGAACTCGACGTTGCCGATCACCTTGACCTGTGCAACGCGAGGGTGATTAAATGAAACGTGCGGTTATTATTGTGTTACTGCTGGGAATCGCCACGACGGCATTTGGTCGGACTGAACAACCGCCGATTATACAAGCGGTGCTTGAGGCCGAAGCTGCTCGTGTCGCCGTTATGAACCGGGCGAAAGAAGCCGTGGTGGCCGTCTTTTCACCCGGCGGCAAGGGCGGTGGGTCCGGAGTGGTCGTCACGGCGGACGGATACGCGCTTACAAATTTCCACGTCGTAAAACCTTGCGGAAACGCAATGAAGTGCGGCATGGCCGACGGAAAACTTTACGACGCGGTGATCGTCGGCATTGACCCTGCCGGAGACATCGCACTGATTAAACTGTTCGGCCGCGACGACTTCCCTTGTGCCGAACCGGCCGACAGCGATCTGGTTCAACCGGGCGACTGGTGCTTCGCCATGGGAAACCCCTTTATGCTGGCGACCGACTTCCAGCCGACCGTCACGTACGGGATCGTCTCGGGGGTGCACCGATACCAGTACCCGGCCGGAACGCTGCTGGAATACACCGATTGCATCCAGACCGACGCGTCGATCAACCCGGGCAACTCCGGCGGACCGCTGTTCGACGCCCGGGGGCGGCTGATCGGCATTAACGGACGTGCATCGTTCGAAAAACGCGGCCGGGTGAACGTCGGCGTGGCATACGCCGTCTCGATCAACCAAATCAAAAACTTCATGGGACACCTGCGCAGCGGGCGGATCGTCGACCATGCCACGCTCGGGGCAACCGTAGCACCGGACGAAGACGGCCGGGTGGTGGTCGGCGATATCCTGGAGAATTGCGACGCGTATCGCCGCGGCCTGCGCTACGACGACGAGGTTGTCAGTTTTGGCGGCCGGCCGATCTCGACGCCGAACGATTTGAAAAACGTCCTGGGCATCTTTCCCAAGGGCTGGCGGGTGCCGCTAAGCTTTCGCCGCGACGGCCGGCGACACGACGTTCTGGTGCGTCTGGCAGGGCTTCACACAGCAGAAGAGCTTTTAAGTAAGATCAAAGGGCGTCTTTTGCCTAGCCCAAAGCCGGGCGAAAAACCCAAGCTCAAGCTGCCGAAAATTCCGCTCCCGGGCGGTGGTCCGAAGAAGACGAAACTCGTCCGACCGAGAATACCAATGCCGGAGATCGTCAAAAAACATTTTCAACAAAAACGCGGATACGCCAATTACTACTTCAACAAACTTAACCGGCAGCGAGTATTGAAGGCGTGGGCCGAGCAAAGCGACACAGCCGACTGCGGCGGCGCCTGGACACTCGCCGGTGAGCTAAGCGGCGGCGGCGCCTACCGATTCGAGTTGACTGACTCCGGCGCCCGGCTGGAACTGCCCTCGGCCGAGTTCCAGTGGGCCGCCGGCGATGAATCGGGCGCCTCGCTCGAACCGCCTCAAAGCGGCGGGCTGCTCCTGGCACTTTACCTCTGGCGCCGGCTGGCGCTGCTCGGGCCGGAACAATTCGGCGAGGTATCATACCTGGGCGCCTTCCCCGTGGTCGGGCGGAAAGAAAACGCCGACGTGCTCCTTGGACTGCACGGCGGCGTGGAATGCCGCTTCCTGTTCGATCCGGCCGACGGGCGGCTGTTGGCGGTCGAGATGTTTGCAACAGAGGACGCCGACCCGTGCGAGGTGCTGTTTACCGAGTACCGAGAACTCAACGGGCGACTGCTGCCGTCGCGAATGGAGGTCCGACACGGCGACGATTTGTACGGAGTGTTTAAGATAGATGCAAATACTTTTTGATCATTTAGCCGCCGTGCTTGCACGGCGCGTCGACAGCAAGCCGCCGGGTTTATCCCGGCGCAAACTAAGCGCGGGGACAAGCCTCACGGCTCGCCGTGCAAGCACGGCGGCTAAATTTTTTCTATTCGCACTGCTGGTACATACCTGTTCTAGCCACAGTCTGGCCGCCGGCGCCTCGACGGCCGAGGTGCTCGATCGGATTCAGCCGAACGTCGTCAAAATCTACGGCGCCGGCGGGTTCCGAGGACTGGAGCCGTATCAAAGCGGCATGATCGTATCCGCCGACGGACACATACTCACAGTGTTCAGCTACGTGCTGGACACCGATCAAATCACCGCCGTGCTGGCCGACGGTCGGAGGTTCGAGGCCAGGCTGCTCGGCGCCGACCCGAGACTCGATGTGGCCGTGCTGAAGATCGACGCCGCAGAGTTGCCGCACTTCGACCTGGGCGAAGCCGTGGAGGTGGACGCCGGCACAAGAATTCTGGCGCTTAGCAATCTGTTCGGCATAGCCATCGGGAACGAGCCGGCAAGCGTGCAACACGGTGTGGTATCGGTCAAGACGGGACTGGCGGCCAGGCGCGGCGTGTTCAACAGCGTCTATCGCGGCCCGGTCTACGTGCTCGATGCGGCAACCAACAACCCGGGCGCGGCCGGCGGGGCGCTGGTTACACGCACCGGCCAACTCGTCGGAATGATAGGCAAAGAGCTGCGCAACGCGCTAAACCATACATGGCTCAACTACGCCTTGCCGATCGGGCAGTTGCGCGAGTCTGTCGAGGCGATTCGCGCCGGCCGGTTAGTAGCCGCTCGGCAAGACGAACCGAAGCAAAAACCCGCCCGTTCACTCCGGCTGGAAATGCTCGGCATCGTGCTGGTGCCCGACGTGCTGGAACGGACGCCTCCGTACGTCGATCACCTGCGTAGCGGTTCACCCGCCGCCCGGGCCGGTTTGCGACCGGACGATTTGATACTGCTGGTCGGCGGGCGGCTGATTACCTCGTGCAAGGTGTTGAACGAGGAGATGGAATACATCGACTTTGAAGATCGAATCCGGCTGACCGTCTTGCGCGGCGGGGAGCTGGTCGAATTGGATTTGCAATATTCTGCCAATGGTGAAGAATAATAATCGCTATGACTTTTTCGACAAAATATTCCGTAATTAAAAATAATAGCCGCAGGCGGGAGCTTGTGGACGACCTCCGGTGCAAGTTTGGCCATCATCCGCAGGCTTCCGCCTGCGGCTATGAAGGATACCTGTTTGAAATTAGCAAAACATTCCAAACGCTTTTGTTGTTAGTTTGGCTAATCGGATACGTCGCTATTGTTTCGGCCGACGACCGGATCGAGTTGGAAATGCTGGAACAGGAGGCGTTTCGTGCGGCAGTGGAGCGCGTCGCACCGTCGGTGGTTCAGATCGAAACGGTCGGCGGCCTGGAGCGGGTCGGCAAGGTGCTGCTCGGGACCGGTCCGACCACCGGGCTTATCGTCGACCCGGAAGGATATATTGTCTCCAGCGCGTTCGGTTTTTTGCACCGCCCGGCCTCGATCCTGGTCCGTCTGCCCGACGGCGTGCTCAAACCGGCGGAGTTGGTCTCGACCGACCATAGCCGGATGATCGTGCTGTTGAAAATCGAGCCGGACCGTCCGCTGACTGTGCCCGAGATCGTACCGGCCGGCGAAATGCGGGTCGGGCAGTGGGCGATTGCCGTGGGTAGAGCATTTGACAGCAAGCAGCCGAACATGTCGGTCGGAATACTCAGTGCCAGAAATCGCATCTGGGGTAAGGCAGTTCAGACCGATGCCGCCGTCTCGCCAAACAACTACGGCGGGCCGCTGATCGACGTTCGCGGTCGGGTGCTCGGTGTGCTCGTGCCGCTTTCACCACACTCGGCCAATCGCCTCGCCGGGTACAAGTGGTACGATTCGGGCGTTGCGTTTGCCGTGCCGGCCGAGCACATCTTCAAGACACTCCCCCGGTTCCGCAAGGGCGACCTGCACGGCGGTGTAATCGGTATTGCCTTGAAGGGCAAGAACCCGTCGATCGGCGAGCCGGTGATTACCGCCTGCCGAAAAGACTCTCCGGCTGCAAAGGCGGGATTGAAGCCGGGCGACCGGATCGTCGAGATCGACGGCAAAAAAATCGCCCGCACTGCCGACGTTAAGGAACAACTCGGCCGACGCTATGCAGGCGATAAGGTTAGCATCGTCGTGCTGCGCGGCCAGCAGCGGATTGAATATCAGGTGGAGTTGGAGGTTAGGGATTGGGGATTAGGGATTAGGGATTGGAATCCAGTCTTCCACCTCGACTCTAATCCCTAATCCCCAATCCCTTGTTTCCACACATTTATTATGCTTTTCACATGCCGGCATTTACAGTTTGAGTTAAATATATATGCGTCGTCACATCATTGGAATAATCGCGTTGCTGCTGTTGTCGGGTGCGTGTGTCTACTGGATCATGCCGCCGCAGTCGGAGTGGAGCCACCAGTTGGAGGCGGCCTGTTGGCGAGTGGGGCCGTTACTGGTGATGCTTTGGATCGCCTATCCGCAACTCCATTACATGCCGGGCTGGCTTTGGGCCGCCGTGCCGGTGCTGGTGATCGTATTGGCGAGATGGCCCAGGTGGTTTTTGTTGGCGATTCCCATTGTTATCGCCCTGGCCGTCTTGCAACCGCGCTTCGGACGGCGGAAGTAAGGGCTAAATGAACTATTCTCCAAGCACGTCGTTTAGCACGTCCTCGTTCACGTAGATCGGCAACGCCGGCTCGCAGGTAACCGCCACGGCAATGGCGTCTGAGGGCCGTGCGTCTATCTCGATCAACTCGCCGTCGTGGCGCACGCGCAGCCTGGCGAAATACGTGTGTTCCTTCAGTTCGCTTATAAGAACGTCCTGGAACTCGGCGCCAAGGCTCTCGACCACGCCGACAATCAGGTCGTGCGTAAGCGGTCTGGGCGACGGGTACCCCTTCACGCGGCGGTCGATGCTGGTCGCCTCGAAGATGCCGATCAGTATCGGGAAGGTTCGATCTCCGTCGATCTCCTTTAAGTAGATGACCTGCTGGTCGTTGATTTCACTGATAATGATCCGCGATAGCTCCATCGGAACCGGCATTGGGATATCCTCGCATGCAATGGGTCAGTCGAAGGGCGTATGCCTTCATTATAACCGAAACTGCAAGCGGATAGGAGTGTGTGGTCGAGAAGGGGCCAGGGGTCAGGGACCAGGGGCTAGGGATTAGGGATTGAAGCCCCCGCAGAAGCATGCGGGGGCACTGCGAATCCGCAAGCGGCTCCCTTCCTGGCCTCTGGCCCCTGGCCCCTGTTCAACGCTGCCGTATGGCGAAGATACCGTTATCGGCCAGCGGCATCAGCGGGGTGAATCGATGGTCTTGGCATCGGTTTCCGCCGTATCCCGGCACGAATTCCAATCCTATGGCAACGTGCCACATCTCGTCGTCCTGTCCGGCCGCTCCGCTGGCGGCCGGCAGCACGTAGTTGAAGTTACCGATCAGCGATATTCGTCCGCTGAACGGGATTCTGGCGCGTGCGCCGAAGACACACTCGCCCGGCTTCTCGATAATTCCGACGTAGGCGGTCGTGTCGGCCCCGTTCTCCCAACAGCAGCGATAGTAGAAGTTGCCCTGTGAGATCGGCTTGAAGCTGTTGACGGTATGGGGGTCCACGCTCATTACAGCATCGTCTCCCTTGTCTGGGATGCACGCCCACATGCCGATCTCGCGGCAGCAATCCAGCTCATACGCCAGCTTCACTCGCCACTGAGACATCTTGAAGGTAGTGTAGTAGTCGTCGTAGAGCCAGTCGAATGCGAAGCCCCACTTCAAATTGCATCCATTGGCGGTTGGAATTCTCTGGAACAGGCCGACCGTGGTGAAATTCTGGTTTCGGATCGTGCTGCCGGTAAACTGCGTGCCTTGCAGATCGGAGAGCACCGCACTGGTGCCCACTTGTAGCCCGATGCCTCGTGCCTCTGCCAGCGGGAACCCGCCGTTGACGGCGAACCCAAACCCGAAATTGCCGTTCTGGCTGTCCAGGTCCAGCGGCCCTCTGAACGCCTCAACGGTGGTCGAGAACCGGATGTGTCGCCAACCTTCGCTACACGTTGCAAAAACACCGCCGCAGCCACAGTAGTCTTCGTAACCACACGACTCGTCACACGACACATCGCAACATTCATCGCACGACGTGTCGATATCATCCTCATAGTTTTCTTCCAGGAACGGGCTGTCCGGGGGCATTGGTGCGACGTTCGCATCCGACTGCGCATTGGCCGGCTGCTGGTATGCGACCAGTTCGGTCTGCTGCCGGTTGTCGGGAATCTTTGCGGCGGCACGTTCGGACGGTGTCGATCGGCCGATATTGAACTTGCCGTACTGCGGCGGCATCGGCGCCTGGCTCGGCTCGGCCAGCCGGTCCAAGGTGCGTTGCAAGCCCTCGATCTCATCGGCGCCGAGTAGTTGCTTCGCTCGCCACAAGATGTAACCATGCTCGTGGCGGCTGAGCACACCGTCGGACATGGCGGATGCCAACGATGCACGAACCTCCTGGCGAGCAATCACCACTTCACGCGGCGACGGCTCGGCCGAGACAACCTGTAACCAACTGCCCAGCACAACGGCGGCCGCAAGTGCAACAGTCTGAACATGAAAACGAGTTTGCATGATAATATCCCCTCTGTCGAGACGAATTGGTTGAAGCAGCCGGCCGGACAGGTTTGCGTGTCCGCTACGACCGGCAAATACAGAATAGTCATCGGAGCCGATTCAACCGGAACTTAACGCACAAGACCCCTGATCGGAACAGTTTCACACAGGCCGGTCGGATAATCGGAACAATCCAGAGAGACTGCCCGGCTTGCCCAGCTTGACGCCGGGCATGTTTGGGGCTGGGGATTGGGGCTGGGGATTGGGGATTATAGCCGCTTGCGGCTTAGCAGTGCCCCCGCACGCAGTGCGGGGGCTTTTCCAGCTTCCCCAACCCCCAGCCCCCAGCCCCTAATAGTCATACCACAGCGCCATACCGATTTGCTCTTCATGCAGATTGAAGAACTGGTACTGGTTGCTCATGCCGTTGAAGTATTGCATACCGATGCGGAACAGGTGGCCCGACTCTCCTCGCCACTGCCAGCCGGTCTGAACGGTGACATTTCCGCCGTAGTCTACTTCCTCCCGTATATGACTGTTGACGGCAAAGAACGGATCGCCTCGGAAGCCCGACGGTCGGGCAGGACTGTAGTCGATGCCGAACTGGAACTCCCACGGTTTGCTCCCGCCGTTGACGTAGAACGCCCAGGCCGTCTCCGCGTAAAGCCGCACGTCGGGATTCGGCAGGAAGGCGACACCCAGCACCAGGCAATCCCTGGCGAAGTTGATCCGATCCAGCGAGGAATGGAATACCATGTACTCATCGCCCCGGTGCGAGCTTAAGTGGTAGTAGCCGAACTTGGTTTCCCACGGGCCTTCGCGGCTGGTCAAGGGGATGCCGAACCGGAAATCGGTCGATACCATATCGCGGCCGTTTTCCATGTCGAGCCGGGGGAATGCGGCGCCCTCGATGTCGAGTTGCCACCCTTGCGGATTGACCGGGTCGGTGGTGCCGTATCGCAGTATCCCCACCCGGCCGCCGAGCGTAGAATCCCATAGCCAGCCATGGTCCTTTTCGTGGAACCAATAGGTGGAGAACCGTGGTTCCCGACGGCTGGCCATGTACGATTTGTACATCAATCCGTCGGGCAGAATTTGCCACATCCGGCAATCTTGCCGTATGGGGCTAACATCCATGGTTTGATCGTTTGTGGTCGGCAGGCTGGATATCTGAGCAATTTGATTGTACTGCGGCAGCGGTTCTTGGGGCGTTGGTTCTGGCTGGGCAGTGTATGCCGGCAATGCCTGCACCTGGCCGTACACAGGCACACCCCAGAGTGCGAGCGATACTACCACCCCAAGCAAATTACGACAGCACGACATCGTTTCGAGTCTTTCCGTATGGACAAAAATTGGGGCGCAAGTGTAACGTTTTTACCGGGATGATTGCAAGTGGAATTGTAATAGCCGCAAGTCGTTGTGTGTTACCGGGTTACGGTAAAATACCGCTTGCGGCTTCGCAGATCTTGGTAAGTGTATTGCGAAGCCGCAAGCGGCTGTCGGCCCCCTTGGCGAAATGTGTGCCGGGTGGGTATATTGCACCGTTGCACCCAACCGGGATTATTCACAGACAATGCAATCATGACCAAAATTGCCATCCTCGGGGCCACCGGCTACACGGCCTTGGAGTTAATCAAGATTCTGCTGCGACATCCGGATGTGGAAATCGTCGCGGTTACCAGCCGTCAGGAGGGTCAGCCGCCGGTGGCGATGATCCACCCGTCACTTACCGGCCGGCTCGACCTGTGCCTGGAAGACCTCAGCCCGGCGGAGGTCGCCGCCAGGGCCGAGTGCGTGTTTAGTTGTCTGCCCCACGGCGCCAGTGCGCAGCGGATTATCCATCTGCTGGATACCGACACCCGGGTGGTCGATTTCAGTGCCGATTATCGGCTCGACGATCCGGAGGTTTTCGCCACATGGTACAACCAAAAACACGCCGACCCGGATCGGCTCGGCAAGGTGGTTTACGGCTTGCCGGAGTTGTTCCGCGATCGGATTGTCGACGCCCCGCTTGTAGCCAACCCGGGCTGTTACCCGACCGGGGCCATTTTGCCGCTGGCGCCGCTTTTGAAAGAGGGGATGATCCAGCCGCAAGGAATCATCGTCGATGCCAAAAGCGGCGTCTCCGGCGCCGGGCGGACACTGAAGCTGACCACGCATTACCCGGAGTGCAACGAGAGCGTATCGGCCTACGCGCTGGGCCGCCACCGCCATACGCCCGAGATCGATCAGATTCTCGGAACAGCCGCCGCCGCGCCGGTCGAGGTGATTTTCTCGCCGCACCTGGTTCCCATGGATCGTGGAATACTGACCACCACGTATTCACAACCCACCGCGGATGTAAGCGAGGAAAAGGTGCTCCAGACGCTGCGCGACTTCTATGCCGAGGAGCCGTTCGTTCGTGTAGTAGATCATCTGCCCGGCACGAAGGACTCGGTCGGGACGAACTTTTGTGATATCACCGCGCGGGTGATCCGCGGCCGGGTGTTGACCGTCAGTTGTCTGGACAACCTTATTAAGGGTGCATCCGGCGCCGCGGTGCAAAATTTCAATTTGATGTACGGTTACTCGGAAACGACAGCGCTGTAAGCCGCTTGCGGCTTAGCAAAAATTACGAAAATTGTCTCAATGACCATTCCCGTTCCCAAGGGTTATCGACTGGCCGGCGTTCACTGCCGAATCAAGCGCGATCCGCAAAAAAACGACCTTGTGCTGGTTGTTTCTGGTGTGCCGGCCGTCGCCGCGGGGGTTTATACTCAGAACGTGGTCCATAGTGCAACGGTTGCGCTGGATCGCAGCCGGACCCCGAGCGACCGGATTCGTGCGGTGGTGATAAACTCCGGTGTGGCCAACGCCTGCACCGGCCGGCGTGGTATGGAGGACGCGCGTAAGATGGCCGCGTTGGCCGCCGCTGCATGTGGCGCCGAGGAAGACCAGGCGCTGGTTATGTCTACCGGCGTAATCGGCGAGTTCCTGCCGATGAAGAAGATCGAGCAGGGGATCGCCTCGGCGGCCGGCCTGCTAGGCTCCGACGAAGAATCGCTCCTTGCAGCCGCGCGTGGCATGATGACCACCGATACGGTCCCAAAGCTGGCCGGACGCACCGTCGAGCCAGTGCTCCATCGTAGTTCAAATAACGAGTTGGGTGCCACGGCCGTGTCGGCCGTGCCTCTGCGAAAACACG
>DAOWNK010000011.1 GCA_030642635.1 Pirellulales bacterium | reverse complement strand
TGCCCACTACCCACTGCCCACTACCCACTGCCCACTACCCACTGCCCACTACCCACTGCCCACTACCAATGATCAACCTCGCACGACTAACCGCCGCTTACCAAACCGCCCGGCGCGACCTGCTGGCCGAGCGTACCGGCAATGGCCATTGGGTAGGCAGGTTGTCCAGCTCGGCACTGTCCACAGCAACCGCCGTTGGGGCGTTGGCGACGGTCGCATGGCACACCACCGATGGGGCTAGGCGCAATGCGTGCCGACAACTTGTTGCGCGTGGTGTGGAATATCTTGCCCGGCGCCAGAACTCCGACGGCGGTTGGGGCGATACGGACAAGAGTCGCTCGAACATTGCCGCCGCCATGCTCGCCCGGGCGGCGTTCCATCTGGTGGAAATCACCGATCACCACCCGGAACTGCTCGCCCGGGCAGACGATTACATCGACACCGAAGGCGGTATGAACGGCCTGAAGCAACGTTACGGCAGCGACCGGACGTTCGCCGTGCCGATTTTGTCCACCTGTGCCATGGCTGGGCTTATTCCGTGGCGTGAGGTGCCCCCCCTGCCCTTCGAGTTGGCGTGCCTGCCGTACGTCGTGCTTCGTTTACTGCGGTTGCCGGTTGCCCCTTACGCGGCGCCGGCGTTGGTTGCGGTCGGCCAGGCCCGGTTCTTTCACCGCACTCCGCGATGCCCTATCACGTGGCTGACTCGCCGGCTTTGCGTTGGAAGGAGTCTGAAGATATTAGAGCGGATGCAGCACCCCGGCGGCGGGTTCCTGGAAGCCGTGCCGCCGACCAGCTTCGTCGTGATGAGTCTGGCCGGCGCCGGCAGGGCCGATCACCCGGTGGTCCGAAGCGGTGTAAAATTCCTGCTCGGCTCGATCCGCGAGGACGGCTCTTGGCCGATCGAGGTAAACCTGGCCACACGGAACACAGCCGGTGCGATCAACGCACTGGCCGCCGCAACCGGAAACGTCGGCGTGCTCGGCTGCCTCGACTGGCTGCTCTCTTGCCAATGCCACCAGCCACATCCGTTTATACGTGCCGCACCCGGCGGTTGGCCCCGGAGCGATTTAAGCGGCGCCGTGCCGGATGTAGACGATACGGCCGGCGCGCTGCTGGCCTTGACGGCGTTGTTCCGTTCCGGGTCGATGGATGCCCGACAACGGATTCAAGCGGCCGCCGCCGATGGATTGAAGTGGCTGCTCGATCTGCAAAACGCCGACGGCGGCTGGCCGACATTTTGTCGAGGCTGTGGCGCCATGCCGCTGGACCGCAGCGGGACCGACCTGACCGCCCATGCACTCCAGGCGATAGGTGCGTGGCGGGAACTTTCAGACGAGGGCCGAGTGGCCAGGGCAATTCGCCGTGGGTTCGATTACCTTGCCCGGCAGCAGCGAGACGACGGAAGCTGGACGCCGCTGTGGTTCGGCAATCAACACCACACCGCCGATGAGAACACAGTCTATGGCACCGCCCGAGTGCTGACGGCCTATCGCGATTTCGATCGGATCGCAGACGAGCCGGCACAGCGCGGCTTGCAGTATCTTATCACAAGTCGTCCTGATGGTGGTTGGGGCGGTAACGATGTGGACCACCCCGGCATCGAAGAGACGGCCGTTGCGGTTGACGCCCTGTTGGCGAATTGCGAAAACCCCTCTATACAGGCAGCCGTTGAGGACGGACTCGGGCGGTTGATCGAGGCGGTCGAATCGGGCAGACACCGAGAGGCCGTGCCAATCGGTTTATACTTCGCCAAACTGTGGTATTATGAAGACCTGTATCCGCTGACGTTCACCGTCGCCGCACTCGGACAAGCGGTGCGACGATTGACCGTTTAGCACAAACCGTATGGTGGCGTAATATAATGTCCGTCAAATTGCCGATATCGTTTCCTTCGGAAGCTGAGCAGCTACAACAGCACCTGGAAGCCATACACGGGTTAACATCCTCTGAACGATTGCTTGCTGTGGCGGATGCGCTGGCAGCGGCGGAAACGTTGTCAATGTTCGGTGGTCGGCGTACCGCACAACTGGAATATCACCGGCGGCGCAAAGAGCAATGGCATCGCCGCATAAAGGAGTTTATCTCAGAACATGTCGCCACGTCCAACGTTAAGTGATGATTTGCTCCAAGGGCTGAAGCTGCTTGCTCGTGTGTTAAACGAGCGGAAAACGGATTATGCGCTTATCGGCGGACTTGGTGTCGCGTTGCGCGGACCTATCCGCACAACTCGCGACATCGATCTGATGGTAAACATTCCACAGATGGAACTTCCTCGGCTGCTCGAATCGCTCATCGAGCATGGATTCAGTATGGACGTGCGCAAATCGATCGGCGATTGGAACAGTGAACATCTGCTGGACTTTACTTTTGGGCATGTTAGGGTCGATTGGATTAAGGCTGTGCTTCCGGTCTTCAAACGTATTTTGGATCGAGCCGCGTTGGAAAACATTGGACAGTGGCAAGTCCGTGTCGCAGATGCTGAGGGACTGTTGCTTTTGAAACTCATAGCCTTTCGGCCGCAAGACCAAGAGGACATTCGAGGAATCCTGGCGGCAAACCCCGGTTCGCTCGAGATGGATTGGGTACGCAGCGAATTATCGGAGTTGGTAACTTCGGACGACGAGAGAACCGAACAGTTCGAGAAACTTGTGGCGGAATTTTACGATCCACATCCAACGTAGAACGGAAGGGGGAAGGGAGAAGGTGGAAAGAGGAAAGAAAGCCGCTTGCGGCTTAGCAATGGTTTGTGCCCCCACGCAGTCGGGGGGCTTTTGAATGGTCTTCGCAGGAAAGAACATTCCCTCCTCCCCCTTCCCTCTTCACGTACCGCGTACCGAGCCGAACCACTCGATCTGCCGGCGTGGGCAGAATTTCAGCCCGTGCTCGACGCAATAAAGTTCCAGCCATGCGGCCCTTTCGGCCAACTCGTCCGCATCGGTCCCCTGCGGCATGAGCATTACCCGATCGCGGTCAATCTCGGGAAACTCCGACAGGTACATCTCGACCTCGCGGCAATCGTCCGGGCAATCGACCACGAATTTCAGTTGGTATTCGTGCTCGGCAACCAGTTGGCGGATGACCTGCGGGGCGTGCCGGTTCGATTCGTGCCGCCGTGTCCATTGCGGGGCAATATCCGGCGACGGGGTCGAATTGGACAGTTTTGGGCTGATTGAGATCAAGTCACACTTGGCAGGCAGATACAACGTCCCGGCAGTTTCTATCGTGATATGTTTGCCCGTCCGACGCAGTGCGGCGCACAGCAAGATCAACTCGGCAAACAGCATCGGCTCGCCGCCGGTAATCACCACATGCCCAGCCGCTTGCGGCTTAGCCAACCGATCAACCTGATCCACGATCTCACCGACCGAGAGATTCTCTCCCTCCGGCGTCCACGAGGCGTATACCGTATCGCAATACCGGCATCGCAGGTTGCAGCCGCTAGTGCGTACGAAGACGCTATCGGCGCCTGTCAGCAGGCCCTCGCCCTGGAGTGATCGGAAGATTTCGGCAATTCGCATGTCAGGGGCCAGGGGTCAGGGGCCAGGGGCCAGTAAAAGCCCCGTACTGCGTGCGGGGGCACTATTACTGCGAAGCCGCAAGCGGCTGGTACGTAATCGGGTCCTTCAACCCTGCTTCGGCAAAGCCTTTAAGTCGCAGCAGGCAGGCGTCGCAGCGGCCGCAGCTTATGCCGCTTTCTGTCGGGTCGTAGCATGAGTGTGTCATGGCGTAATCGACGCCGAGTTGCGTGCCGCGGCGGATTATCTGTGCCTTGGTCAAATTGATAAGCGGCGTGTGGATTTCAAATTTCAGTCGGTGTTGGACGCCGGCCTTGGTCGCAAGGTTGGCAGTTTTAGTCAGCGCGGCGATGAACTCCGGCCGGCAGTCGGGATACCCGCTGTAATCGACCGCGTTGACGCCGATGAAAATATCCGCCGCGCCGAGCACCTCTGCATAACCAACCGCCAGCGACAGCAGCACAAGGTTGCGTGCCGGTACGTATGTAACCGGAATCTCTCGTTTCATTTGTTCGATGTTACGGTCCTTTGGCACTTCGATATCGTCGGTAAGCGCACTGCCGCCGAATGCCGCCAGGTCGACCGGTGCTACGATGTGCTGCTCGACGCCAATCGCCTCGGCGACGCGCCGGGCGGAGTGAAGCTCGAACCGGTGTCGCTGGCCGTAGTCGACCGACAGCGCGTAGAGCGTAAACCCCTGCTCACGTGCAATCGCTGCGGTAGTGGCTGAATCCAGCCCACCGGAAAGCAAGATGACGGCAGGTTTGTTCATGCTGTTTACTATTGTGACCACCAGGTGCGAAGCCGCAAGCGGCTCTCTTTTCACAAACTGTTTATTATGGCACAATAGTTGTACCGGTATAAGGAGTAGAGACGTGAGTGACAATTTCCGCGATGTTCTGGAAACGTTCGACAACCCGCACCCGGGCCGCGATTATACAATCGAGATCGTCTGCCCGGAGTTTACATCCGTGTGTCCGAAGACCGGCCAGCCGGACTTCGGCACGCTGACGTTCACCTACGTGCCCGAGGCAAAGTGCGTCGAATTGAAGAGCTTGAAGCTCTATTTACAGCAGTATCGCAATGAGGGAATTTTTTACGAGGCGGCTGCCAACCGGATTCTCGACGACTTAGCGGCAGTGGTCCGTCCGCGCAAAATGACGCTAGTTGCGGCGTTCACCGCCCGGGGTGGGATTATCACCACCGTAACGGCGACGTTCGAGGCATAGCCGCTTGCGGATTGGCAATTTCCCGGCGTGGACGCCGGGGCTAAACATGGATTGTCAGCGCAACCGTACCGTCGGCGTCGGACCGTATTCTATCACCGCCGGTTGGCCGTCCGCTGCTATCGACAACCGCGCTGCCTCGGTTACCAACTCGTTGATCGAACTGTTGGCCGGTGTGGCTAGAATACCGTGGTCGTCGATTTCCTTGATAACCTTTTGCCGTACGGGCAAATCCTTGCCGGCTGCTACTCGCATGGCGGCACGGACGTTGGCCTCGATCGAGTCGTAGCCGTAGCCGACCGGTTTGAAACCGTCGCCTTCCCAGGGGACCATGCGGAAGTAGTCGGGACTTACGTAGCGGAACGCCGCGCCGGAATCGTGGTCGACGTAGCCGTGGCTAACGCCCCGGAACTGGTCGTTGTGCTTGATGATCGCCCCGCAGTCGTCACCCTCGCAGTACATCACCATGCACTGGTCGTTTGTGCCGGCGCCCTCGTCCGGGTAACCCAGGCCGTCGGTAATGCTCATTACCGCGTCGTTTTCCCAAACCACCCGACCGGAAGACCACATGTAGCCGACGTTCCCGTTCGGGAACGTGCCTTCGACGCCCCGGACCGAGACCTCGACCGGCCGCAGACCGGTAATAAAGTACACCAGGTCGACGTAGTGGCAGCCGACGTAGGTGAACGGGTCGCTGTTCTCCTTGGTGAACCAGTTCTGAAAATTCGAGTGTCGGTAGCAATACGGCTCGATCATCTTGGCCTCGCCGCAGCGGAACTCCCCGAATCGGCCCGCACGGTACAGGCGTCTGGCGTCCAACGATCGCCGGTCGAACCGCTTGTGGTACTCCACGCCGACGTACAGCCCCCGGTTGTGCGAGAGTTTTTCGATCTCGATAGACTGGGCATACGTCGACACCAGCGGTTTGACCGTCAGCACGTGCTGATCGTGTTCCAAGGCGACGCGGATTACCGGATCGTGAAAATGGTCGGGCACGGCCACCACCACCATGTTGCCCGGCGGCATGGAGGCGATAATCTCTTTGTACAGATCGGGGTGCATTTTCTCCGGGTCTTCGTCCAGGGCTGGAAATGCCTCGAAACTCCGCCCGGGAAATGCCTCGGCGAATTGCTTTTCCTCGGCCAGCTCTCGCAGCGGGGCGGAGTTAAGCGCACAGACCTTGATCGATCCGATCAGACCGATTCGTTGCAGGTGGTAGATCGACGGGAGTATCTGGTCGTGTGTGATCATGCCGCCGCCGACTATGACACAGTCGAGTTTGTTCATTGCAACACCTCCTCAAGGACTTCTTCCAGCACCGAGATACTTTCCCGGAGCGGCTCTTTCTCGATGACCAGCGGCGGCGAAATCTTCACCGACGCGCCGGCATAGCCGACCGGTGCGAACATCAGCAACCCCTTTTCTACACACCGGCGGACGATCTTGGAAGCCAGTTCCGCGTTCGGCTCGATCCCGCCGGGATGTACGATGTGCAGCGATGCGACAAGCCCCTTGCCGTGCACCGCCCCAATGTGATCCGGGAACCGGCCGCCGATCCGCCGTAACTCCGGCTGTAGTATCTCGCCCATCCGCCGGGTATTTTCCACCAGGTTTTCTTCCTCAATCACCTTGAGACTGGCCATCGCCGCCGCCACGCAGACCGGGTTGCCCGTGTGGGTCGAGGTCATAGAGCCGGGCGGGTACAGGTCCATAATCTCCGGCCGGCCGATCACCGCCGAGAGCGGCATCCCGCTGGTAATACCCTTGCCGCAGCAGATCAACTCCGGCGCCACGCCGTAGTGCTCGAAGCCCCAGTACGTGCCGGTTCGGCCGAATCCGGCCTGCACCTCGTCGAATATCAGCAGCACACGATGTTCATCGCACCATGCCCGTAGTTTTTGGATATACTCCGGCGGTGCGAAGCTGGCGTTGCCGCCCTGATAGGTCTCGGTCATCACGCCGGCGACCATATCCGGCGTTACACCCTGTCGGTCGAGCGATTTCAGGAATCCCTCGAAACTGGTGTCCGGGCATCTGAATCCGTCGGGAAACGGCGCCTGCACCATGTCCTTGTCGACGTTGACGATCCACTGCTTCAGCGCCGGAATGCCGCCGGCCATCTGCGAGCCGAGCGTGCGTCCGTGGAAGGCGTTTTCGAACGTAACGATGCCGATTTTCTTGTCGCCGCCGATCTGCCTGCCGTGGGTTCGGGCAAGTTTGATCGCACACTCGATGGCCTCAGAGCCGGTCGTCAGCAGGAATGTTTTGGTTAGTCCCTCCGGTGCAACCTTGCCCAACTCCTCGACCAGGTTGGCACGCACCTCCGACGGAAAACAATAGTTGTGAATAAGCCCGTGGTTAAGCTGATCGAGCATCGCCTGGCGGATTTTCGGGTGGCAGTGGCCGGCGTTGGTCACCAGCACGCCCGAGGACCAGTCGAGCCACATGTTCCCCCATCGGTCGTATACCTGTATGCCTTCGGCACGGTCCCAAACGACCGGCGGCTGTCCGCCCATCGACAGCGGTTCGTACCGGCGGAGTTTTTCGAGGATCGGGATCGACTCGGGCACTGGAATATCGGTTGCGATCCGGCGGTATTTCGTCTGAACGGCCTGAACTTTTCGCGGCGTCAGGTCTTGAGGCTTTTGCGTTGACATACTTTCACTCTCCTTTTTCCTTCTTTTTCCCTTTTTCCCATAAAAAAAACCCTGTACCAGGCCGGCCCGGTATTTCGGGTGATCGGTCCAACACAGAGTACTCTTCTGTGCCGGCAGTGCCGCTACGGATGCCGGCGAGTATCAAACTTTTATGAATTATAGCCGAACCATTCGGGAATGCAATGGGGGGGTGAAAATCCTATCGTGGACAACCCCAACACGTCGGGCAAGCCCGACCGCTACACATCCTACCGCCTACCACCTACCATCCTACCCCCTTGCCACAAACTATTTGTAAATCCATAATAACAGTTCGTTGAACTATCACATTAACCCCAGTAATGGACACCATACCATGGCCGCCAATCCACGTGTGATTATTTCCGGTTTTGCCGACGAAGCCGCCAACCAGAAGACCGCCGTACAGCAGTTCGCCGCATTCGCCGCGCTGGGGCTGCAATACTACAGCATCCGGTTTATCGACGTCGGCGGCGGCATTAAAAACGTAATGAAGCTGACCACCTCGGAGATACAAAAGGTCCGCCACCTGCAAGACGAATATGGGCTGAACGTCTCGTCGATCGGCTCGCCTATCGGCAAGGTGAAGCTGCGAAACGTCGACGACGGCACACACAACGCCTACGTTCCGTTCAAACGATATCTCGACCGTGATGTAAACAAGGCCTGCAAGATTGCCCATGCGTTCGAGGCGAAGCTGATTCGCGGTTTCTCGTTCTACCATCCCAAGGGCGCCGATCCGCGGGAACACCTCTCGCAGACGATCGACCAGTTGGGCCGGATTGCCGAGGTCTGCCACCGCAGCGATCTGACGTTCGGGCTGGAGATTGAGGCGAACCTGGTCGGCAGCAACGGCCACATCCTGGCCGAGATATATCGCAAGGTGAACCACCCGGCCATGGTGCTGGTCTTCGACGCGGCCAACGTGATCGTACAGGGCTACTCGCCGGGGGAGTTGTTTGAACAGTACGTGGCGATGCGTCCGGGCCTGGGCTGGCTGCACATTAAGGACTACCACAACCCGCCGGCGATCGCCAAGGGCGGGCACGTCGAGGAAGACGTGCTGGCCAACTTCGTGCCGGCCGACATGGGCGATAGTGCCCACGAGGCGATACTTCGCGACTTCGGCCGCGTACTGCCTTCGCTGGAACGAAAACTTCGCCGGCGCGGCATCCCTGGAGTGTTTCTGGACCTGGAGCCGCACGTTAAAGGCGGCGGGCAGTTCGGCGGGTTCAGCGGACCGGACGGTATGGGCGTTGCACTAAGGGGCCTGTGCCGGGTGCTCGACTACGTGGGGATCGACTACCACCTGCGCGACTTCGACGACATCAAGGCCGCACGCGGGTTTTAGCTATAAAGCCGCGACCGGTGGTCGCGTCGTGCACTATGAACTACCGTCGGCATTGGCGCGACCACCGGTCGCGGCTTTATGATTGCAAGTTACAAAGGTTTTCGCCGCAGGTTTCCGGCGTCTCTTCCTCTATTTTCGCTTCAGTCGTCGCTTCTACCTCTTCGGTTTTCTTGCCGTCGGTGTTCCAGTTGTGGCATTGGAATTTATTTGCAACCAGCCGCCCGACCGAAGTGAAGTATTGAATGACGAAGAACGTCGCAATAACAAAGCAGGTAGAAGCAGCGTAAAATGTAACGATGGTAGAACCCTGCACGCACCACATCCACATCAACAGTCCTCCGCCGGCAGCCATCACCGAGGCCATGGTCAGCTTGGCGCGCGTGACAATGAGCAGCTTGTTGCGAGAATACTTGCTAATGGCGCTGCCGGCCGAGAGGTTCGCCAACTCGCGCATGGCGGCCAGTCCGGCTTGATCCTCAGGCGCCACCGCACGCGGCGGGAGATTCGATGGATCAAAAAGAGGTTGCGAGGCGGTCGGTGCCGGCTCGATTGCCTTGGCGCCCGACTCCGCCGGCTCGTGCCGACGCGGCTGTGAGGAGGGAGGTGGATAATCCACGGATTCCGACCCGCTAACCCTGTTCATCAATCGGGCCATGTATTCGTCGACAGATTCTTCCCCGTTGCCGGCTGACTCGTTTTTCTGCTTGCGCAGTTCCGGCTGTTCGCTTGTCGTGACGTTCATCGTCGGCTTAGGCTCAGGTTCATCCGGTCCTTGCGGTTTCGAGGCTTCCTCGTCGTCGCGCAACAGTCCTGTCGCACCAATTCGACGCAGCACGGACTCGAGGTCTACCGGTGCATCGTCCGATACCTCTTTTGCCGCCTCTTCGGTTACTTCTTCAGTTACTTCTTCAGTTTCACCGTCTGGTTCGGGTTCGTTCACCGAGTCGATCTGTTGTGAGTCAATCCGTTGCGAGTCGATCGTGTCGTGTTCTTCTTCCCATTCTCGACGCTCCGTCTCAAGTTCTTCGCGTCGTCTGTCCAATTCTGCTCGATCGGCAGCTAATAGTTCGGCCTGCTCGGCCAAGTTCGATTCGCTCTCGGTCCGCTGTGTTTCAAGCTGTTGCTGCTGTGTTTCAAGCTGTTGCTGCTGTGTTTCCAGGGTTTCTTGCCGTCGGTCGGCATACTCCGTGGCTTGGCTCTTTTGTGACGGTTGTTGTAGTGTGAAGCCGTAAGGATCGACGACCTCCAGGTCGACTCTGCCGATGCTCAGGCGGTCGCCCGGCACAAGGCGTGCGTCGGTGAAGGCGCGTCCGGTCAGCCGCGTGTCGGTATCCCAGCGACGGACGACCGTCCCGCCGGCGCCGCGCAGCACCAAGCAGTGTACCGGCCGGATACCGCGGGCACGAAGCCGCAACGTGCATTGCTCGGCGGAGCCGATCGTACACTTGGCCGATTTCAGCCGCACGATCTGGCCGTCGCGCGAGGACCCGCACACACGAAATACCAGGTCGCCGGTTTGGGCGTTCGTGTCTAACAAAGAAAGAGTTTCAGGTGTAATAGTGCTGTTGACCATAATCTCGAATGTGGTTTTAAGGGGTTTAGTGGCCAGGGGTCAGGGGGGCTAGGGGCCAGGGGCCAGGGGCTAGTGCTATGTCATGATTAAAAATTCGGGTGCCATGCCCACGCAAGCGTGGGCATGTTGATCGAGGTTTTAGGCAGGTCCGCGCAAGCGTGGACATGGCACCCAACCCGTAATTTTAGGTTTGACAAAGCATTAGGGGTCAGGGGCCAGGGAGGAGCGATTTTGATCTCTTCCCTCTTCTCTCTTCCCTCTTCTCTCTTCTGGCCCCTGGCCCCTGGCCCCTGGCCCCTGGTCCCTAGTCCCCAGCCCCTAACAACTCTAAACCCTCTACAGCATTTAGCTTACGTTCCCGTGTCGGTCAAAAGCGTCTCGGGCGTCGGAGAGTATTTCCAACCGATTTGGGGAAAAACGGCTGTATATCTTTGACGGTTTTGTCGATTATCCGATAGCGCGTTGTTTGGAACCCGTTCGTAGTGTCCCGATTCATCGGGGTTTACCGCATAAATGCGGTCACTACGGGCCGAAACTACCGGCAACCGGACGTAACACCCTGCCGGACAACAACTTAAGGCACTTTAGCAAAGCCAGCGAGCCGCGTGGTTTATCCCCGCGCAAAGCTTTGCCCCAAGATAAACCTGGGGGCTCGCAGGTAGTTTTGTTAGGTCGCGAGGTGGAATAAACTTTTTCGACCCACCACAAGGCAACTTGCGTACTATATTTTAGTTACAGCTTTTATGTCACGTTAAACAACTCAGCGAACAGAAGGAGGTTCGACAGAGGCTACTCTGAGGGGGGGCAAACCTTCAGCGCGGCCAAGATCGGACACCAAGGTGAAAATCTTATGAGCCGCAAAGATGCAATTCTGAATATGCGCCAGGTACTGCTGAAGCGTCGCGATGCGCTGCGCAAGGCACTGGCCGGCGACTTGAGCCTGCTGAAGGAACTTCGCGCCCAGGCTTCCGGAGACGTGGTCGACGCTGCGCTGGATTCGGTCCAGGACGAAATCAGTTCTCAGCTTGCCGAGGTGGAAAGCCGAGAACTTGCCCACATCGAATACGCACTGGAGCGGATGCGGGAAGGCCAGTACGGCATCTGCGAGGGATGCGGAACGAGCATCCCGCTTGCCCGACTCAACGCACTGCCGTATGCAACATATTGCATTAAGTGCCAGCGCGAGGCGGAGCGCCAAGGCGCCGCCTTTTCGGCCGATGTCGACTGGAGCCGACTGCTCGACTCGCCCGCCGACGTAGAATTGTCGATCGCCGATGTCGAGTTGGACGTTTCTTGAATTAAAAGTAGTTGCATATATCCACAAAACCTATGAAGGTCAGTGGCACTGGCGTCTCGCCAGTATGGCGACATTAGCGGTTTTCAACCACCGGCGAGACGCCGGCGCCACTGTTTCGCAGTTTTGAAACCACTTCTGTTATTTCGAGGAACCGACCGATGCGGCAAGATCGCCTGCTTAAGCCGAATTGCCGCAGGGTCGTTGCAATCCTTGTCTGCTTGACCTTTGCACTGCTGCCGGGTGTGCTCCGCCCGAGCAACGCATGCGCACAAACCGCCGTACCGACGGCGATCGAACGTACCGGGCCAATCTCACCTGCACGGCGGGAGGAACTCTATCGGACACTCCGGAAACACGCAAAGATCATCGAGGCACAGGCCACGGTGGTCAAAACCGTCGCCAAGCTCATCGGGCCGACCGTCGTGCACATCGAGGCCGACGTCACACCTCGGGCCGATTCGTCCTACAACCGACGCCACATCGAGGAGGCCGGCTCCGGTGTAATCATCCTTTACCGCGGAAAACACTACGTCTTGACCAACCGGCACGTCGTCCGCAACTCACAGCCGGAAGGAATCAAAATCAACCTGGCCGACGGACGGCAAATACATCCCCGTATGGTCTGGACCGACTCCGAAACCGACATCGCCGTGATGCAGATCGAGGCCGACAAACTGGTCGCCGCTGAGTTGGGCGACAGCGACCGGCTGGAAATCGGAGAGTTCGTGCTGGCCGTCGGCAGCCCGTTCGGGCTGAGCCAATCGGTTACATACGGCATCATAAGCGCAACCGGCCGACGCGACCTGCAGCTTGGCGACGCCGCCGTCCGGTTCCAAAACTTCTTGCAAACCGACGCCGCAATCAACCCGGGCAACTCGGGCGGGCCGCTTGTCAATCTGCGCGGCGAGGTCATCGGCATTAACACGGCGATCGCCAGCAGTTCCGGCGGGAACGAGGGGATCGGATTCGCCATACCGATAAACATGTTCATGATCGTCGGCCGGCAATTGATCGAGCAAGGCAAGGTGAGCCGGGCGTTTTTAGGCGTGAACCTCGATGCCGACTTCGGACCGGCCATGGCCACCGAGGTCGGACTGCCGTGCCTGGTCGGCGCCAGGATTACCGGCATCACCAAAAACTCGCCCGCCGAGACGGCCGGGCTGAAAATCGGAGACGTGATACTGGAGTTCAACAACTCACGGATCGAGGACGACGCACACCTGGTAAACCTGGTCAGCCTGACAGGGGTCGGCAAGAAGGTAACGCTTCTGATCTTCCGAGACCGTAAGATAGTCACCGTCGAGGTCGAGGTCGGCGATCGCAGCAAGTTTCAGCCAGGAAATTAGCCTCTGCAACGCTATGTTCACCATGGAGTTGATTCTTGCCGTCGCACCAAGGAACCTTTTCCACTTTCACGCCGCTCTTTTTGTCCTCCCATTCCTAAGTAAGAAAACCTGACCGCAAATTACCAACATGCTCTCAATCTACCCACAAATTCTGGCCAGGACCCATCAACTCAAACGGCAAGCGAGCGAACGTTTCCTTGAGTCGTTTCCCATACGGTTCGAAGCCTTATTGCCCGATTGGAATTACACCGTGGTGCCTACCACATACTGAAAACCGGGAAGTTATTTATCGGTCGCCCCTTAGCCAAAATGAAACACAAGACACTAAACCATTGGTTGATTTCAGGACTTTTGATTGCATGTTGTGCAACGGCTGTTGAGCTTACGCCGGCTGCCGATTGGCCGACATATCGCGGCGACGGCGGCCGCGGCGGCTACACGGCCGAGACGTTGCCGGAGAAGCTCTCGCCGCGATGGACGTACAAGTCGCATCATGCTCCGCAGCCTGCATGGTCGGGACGTGACACCAGAATGCCGTTCGATCGGGCGTATCGTCCTGTAATTGCCGGTGAGATGCTCTATTTTGGCAGTTCCGCCGACTGCAAGGTCTACGCGTTGGACGCCGCCGGCGGCCGGCAGCGTTGGACGTTCTTCACCGGCGGCCCGGTCCGCTTTGCACCGGCCGTGTGGAAAGATCGTCTGTTTGTCGCAAGCGATGACGGCTATTTATACTGCCTTGCCGCAAAAGACGGCAAGCTGTTGTGGAAACTCCGCGGCGGACCGGCCGAGAGCATGGTGTTGGGCAACGGTCGGATGATCTCGCGCTGGCCGGCTCGCGGCGGGCCGGCGGTCGTCGGCGACGTGGTTTACTTCGCCGCCGGCATTTGGCCCTCGGAGGGCATTTTCATCTATGCAGTCGATGCCGCCACCGGCAAAGTTCTGTGGTGCAACGACCGGTCGGGTGCGATCTACATGCCCCAGCCGCACGGTGGAGCGGAGGCCAAAAGCGGCGTGTCGGCCCAAGGCGATCTGGTCGTTTGCGGCGATCTGCTGCTCGTGCCCACCGGCCGTGCCGTGCCGGCTGCGTTCAAGTTGGCCGACGGCGAGTTCTACTACTTTCACTTACAAGAAAATCGAGCGGCAGGAGGTTCAGATGTAGTAGCGGCCGGCAAGTCCTTCTTCGCCGGAAACTGCTATTTCGATACGGCCACCGGCTCGATTCAAGGCAAGGGTGTTAAGACAGCGACCGTTTGCGCAACGCCCGAAGGTGTCGTTTCCACTCATGCCGGAGCGATCTATCGCAGCGAGTTCACCCAAAAAGAACGCACCGACCGCAAGGGCGACAAGTTGATGAAGACCGTTCTCGACAGGCCGATTTTATTGACGAAAACTCCACACAAGAAGCTGCATTCATTGATAGTCGCTGGAGAGACGCTTATCGCCGGCGGAGAGAACAGTATCAACGTGTTTGACCAGGCGTCGAAGAAGACCGTGTTTTCGGCCAATGTCGACGGTATGCCATGCGCCCTGGCCGTTGCCGGCGGCAGGCTTTACGTCGGCACGGATCGGGGTGTGATCCATTGCTTCGGCGCCGACACGAAAAGTAGGGTGCGTGAAACGCACCATGATATGTCGCAACAACCCGCAACTGAACCGATGCGTTCCACGCATCCTACATGTTATACAACCGCGGCCGAACAGATCGTCCGGCAAACCGGCGTTACCGAGGGTTATTGCCTCAATCTCGGCTGCGGCGACGGCTCATTGGCTTACGCCTTGGCGAAACGGACGAAACTCCAGATATGCGCCGTCGATCCGGACCCGAAAAACGTGGCGATCGCCCGGCGTAAACTCGACGACGCCGGGCTGTACGGTGTGCGAGCGACCGTGCTGTTGGGCGATCCGGCGAAAATCGCGCTGCCAAACTACTTCGCCAACCTGGTCGTCTCCGGCCGGTCGGTCACCGGCGGCGCCGAGGTTGTTCCCACCGGCCAACTGCAACGTCTCCAGCGTCCTTACGGCGGCATCGCATGTATCGGCAAGCCGGGAGCGATGAAGCAGACGGTTCGCGGCAGGCTCGACGACACCGGCACGTGGACGCATCAGTATTGCAATCCGGCCAACACCAACTGCTCGACCGACACGCTGGCCAAGGGTCCGTTGGGAATGCTTTGGTTTACAGACATGAACTTTCAGATGCCCAGCCGCCACGGGCGTGGCCCGGCTCCGTTGTTCCTCGACGGCCGGATGTTCGTCATGGGGATCGACGCGCTGCGGGCGGTCGATGCCTACAACGGCCGCATGCTCTGGGTGTACCCGCTGCCGGGCATTCTCAAGGCCTACGACCAGGAACACCTGATGGGAACCGCCGGCACGGGCAGCAATTACTGCGTAACGGCTGACGGCGTTTACGTTCGCATCGGAGGTAAATGTCTGCGGATCGACCCTGCCACCGGCAAGCTGCTCGCCGAGTTCAATGCACCGAAGCAGCCCGACGGAAAACAGGGCGCCTGGGCGTACATCGCTTGCATCGACGACACTTTGTTCGGCTCGCTGGCCGACACCGATCATCTGGTCACGTACCGTTACATCAAGAGCGACATGAGCACGCAGTTTACCGAGTCGTTGCTGTTGTTTGCAATGGATGCGAAAGACGGCAATCTGAAATGGACGTACAAACCGGAGAAGTCGATCCGCAACAACGCAATCGCCATCGGCGGCGGAAAGGTTTATCTTATCGATCGGGAGTTGAACAAAACAGACAAAACCCGTCGCCGCAAGAAAACCAAAAACATAGACATGGAAGAGCACAAACCGGGCAAGCTCGTTGCGCTGGATGCCGAGACCGGCCGGGAACTATGGAAAGCAACCGAAAGCATCTACGGAACGATGCTTGCGCTGAGCCGGCCGCATGACGTCTTGCTGACGTCGTATCAGCCCACGGCCTTTCGGCTCGATTCGGAACTCGGCTGCTGCATGGCGGCGTTTCGGGCCTCCGACGGCAAGCTGTTGTGGGACGTGAAGATGAACTATCAGTCTCGGCCGATTGTCAACGACCGGACCATCTACGCACAGCCCGGTGCATGGGACCTGTTGACCGGCAAACGGATAGAAGCATTCAAATTCAGCCGCTCCTACGGCTGCGGCATACTGGCCGGCTCGACCAACTTGCTGGTGTACCGCTCGGCCACGCTCGGCTACACCGACTTGCTCAGCAACACCGGCACGGAAAACTACGGCGGCATTCGCCCAGGCTGCTGGATCAACACGATCCCGGTCGGTGGCATTGTGCTGATGCCCGACGCTACCGACCGATGCACGTGCAGTTACCTGATCAAAGCGACGATTGCGCTGCAGCCGATGAGAGATTAGTACGGCTTCAACCGGACAATTTGACTCATAAAGCCGCGACCGGTGGTCGCGCCAATGTTGTTGGCAGTTTAACAATGTATGGCGCGACCATCGGTCGCGGCTTTATGATTATCACGACGCGTCATCTTGATAAACGGCGAACTCGTCGGTCCCGTCGCCGTCGAAGTCGCCGACGGCCGGTCTGTCGTGCGGGCCGCCAAGCTCGAAGACCTTGTCGTGCGCATCGAGCCGCCGGTTGCCGTTGCTGTCGAGATACCAGGTGCCGGCACGATACACGCCGATGTCGTCGATCCCGTCGTTGTTGAAGTCGCCTACTACCGGCACGTCGCCGTCGGTGCCGAAGTCGGCCTCGAAGTCGGCCTTGCTCCAGCGTCCGTTGCCGTCGACATCGAGGAACCATGTCCCGTTGCGGAATATGCCGATGTCGCTCACACCGTCGCCGTTCCAGTCGCCGGAGACCGGCTTATCATCCTTGGTGCCGTACTTAAAAACGTGGTCGATCAGGTCGACGCGCAAGCCGCCTTGCGAGCCGCGTTGCATGGTTCTCCAGCCGACGGCCGCATCCGCCGGCTTGGGCGGGAGATTTTTCGGCAGCCCGGTCGGCTCGTTGCCGGCGTCCGGCAATCCCGGCTCGGCCGCGGCCGCCTTGGCGTCGCCGATCCACGCCGGACCGAATATGCCGATATCCGCCTTGCCGTCGCCGTCCCAATCGCCAACCACCGGCAGGTCGCCCGGCGCGCCCAGCTTCACCCAAAAATCGTCCTGATCCCAGGTGCCGTTGCCGTTGAGATCGACGAACCAGATGCCGTCGATCATCACACCCACTTCGTCTATCCCATCGCCGTTGAAATCCCCGACAACCGGCACGGCGCCCGGCAGGCCGAATTGCAATTCCTTCTGTGGCACGCCGTCGGCGTCGGCCAGTATCCACAGCGCCTGGTTGATGTCTTCGCCGGTCCAGGTCTCCGGGTCGAAGTATTTATTGGCCGGGTTGGTCAGTGCATCAGGTCCGTCATGGCCGCGACGCGGCTGTCCGGCGTTTATGACGCTCAGGTGCCATGTGTATCCACCCGGCCCGCCAGAACCGAGTATCGGCTGAATGACAACCTGCGGCGGTGCGGGAAAGTACCCTACGGCTTGAACCGGCGTTGATATCGGCGGCATAGGCCGTGCAGGTATCGGCGGATGAGGTATCGGCGGCTCGGGGGGATAAATCGGCGGATTCTGCTGGATGAGAATCTCGCTGAAGTTGTAATCCACGGCCAACTCTCCGCTGTCGAGGTAAATGCCGACGATCGCGTCGTTTTTCGGATCGACACTAAGGTTCAGAATATCGCTGGACGGGGTGGCTATGCCGGGGTTGACGGCCACACCGCCGGCGGTTCCCGGCGTGTCTATCCCGTCTACGTACGTCTGCGGATGGTTCTGGAGTATGGTGTAGCGGTTGTTCGGCTCCACCATGGTGAACTCGTAGTAGCCGTTCGCGTCGGTCACAGCGACAATCGGCTGCCCGGCGGAGTCCAGTATCGGCAGTCCCGTGGCGTCGCCTAATCGCAGCACCACGCCGGCGATGGGCGTATCGTCCGATGTGCGCAGGCCGTCGCGCATGGAAGTCGGATCGGCTACCGGCGGATCGAACGGCCCCAGCTTAATCGTCGGCCCGTCCTGGAAAACGTATCCCGAGATGCTCGCCGGCAGAAGCTCTGTAAAGTTGTACTCGACGGCATCGGCGCCAGGTACTAGCACCACCTTGATGAAACGGTCCGGGCCGTCGGTCTGTCCATCACCACCGGCGCCAAGGCACGCCTTGCCCTGGAAGTAACCGGCCGGCTGGACCTCCTCGACGCTATAGACACCTGGTTCGAGATTGGTGAAAGCGTAGCGGCCGTCCTGATCGGTTGTGGTGGTGCGGACAGTGTCTCCGGCGGCGTTTACCAGGTAAACTGTCACTCCGGCCAGCACCGGTTCGTTCGGGTCGTAGGTGCAATCGCGGTCCAGCTCGACGTAGACCATCCCGGCAATGTTCGCAGGCCGCAACTCGCCGAAGTTGTAATTCACCGCATGGATTCCACCTTTAAGCAGCACGCCGTCGATCCGGTCGCCGGGGTTGTGTGCAACTCCGCCGACGCTTCCCAGCGTATCGATCCCGTCGTAGTACCCGTCCGGCTGGGCCTCGACTACGCTGTACACGCCCGGGATAAGGTCCTCGAAAATGTAGTAACCCAGCAAGTCGGCCTCGGTGGAGGTGACGGTGGTTTGTACGACGGTTCCATCGAACGCGAGCAACGTTACGGTCACACCGCCGATGCCCTGCTCACCGGCGTCGAATATGCCGTCGTTGTCGTCGTCGGCGTATACGTAGCCCGAAAGGCTCGCCGGGTCGATCTCGCCGAAGTTGTAGTCCTCGCCGGATTGGCCGCCGGCAAGGTGCACTCCGTCGATCATGTCTCCGGGATTGTGTGCCTGTCCGCCGGCGGTGCCCGGCGTATCCAGCCCGTCGAGATACCCGGCCGGTGTGACCTCTGTAACTCGGTACTCGCCGGGCATCAGACCCTCGACCGACCATGATCCGTCCGGGCCGGTGTGGACGGAGATAGGCGCGCCGGCCAACTCCCCTGGCGGCAGGTATTGCACCTGCACCAGTGCACCGCCGATGCCATGTTCGCCCGGGTCGAACACACCATCGTTGTCGGCGTCGTGATAGACATGGCCGCTTATGGCGACCGGTCTGGCCTCGGCAAAGTCGTTATTCACGCTGTCCTCGCCGCCCAGCAACGTGATATCGCTGATGACATCGACACTGGTCACCACTCCGCGCGGCTCTCCGTCAACCGTGCCGACGCTGGCGCCGACGCTAAGATACCCGGTCGGCTGGACCTCGACGACACGGTACGTGCCGGGCAGCACGTCGGCTGTAAACTCGTAATTACCGTCGGCATCGGTGATGGTGGTAAGCCCGGTATCGACGTATCCGATGCCGTCCAACAGCAGCAGGCTTAGTTCGACGCCGGCGATTCCCTGCTCGCCTGCGTCTTGCGAGTTGTCCAGGTCGAGGTCCTCGAAGACCGTCCCGGCAATGGTGATCGGTTTTGGCGTTTGAGTTAGTGCGAGAACGGCGCCGGCCGTCTGTATCGGTCGTGGCGCGTCGCCCGGCGGCACATAGTCGTCCAGCGGCAGGTCCAGCCCGGTGCCGAGTAGAATCGGGTCATATTCGTCGAGGAAGATGGTTTGGTCTTCGGCCGTTTCGTAATGATCGGCCTCGAAAGTGGCCTGCAGTATCGAGCCTTCGAACTCCTTGCCTTCGACAAACGCGTTGGGGCCTCCGTAACCGTCTTCCTGGTAGTTGGGGTTATAGCCGTGTTCGTCAACGTCGACGGTGAGGACCAGTTTTTCCCCGGGGTCAAAACCGGTAAAGGCGAGTGCCAATGTGGTCCCGCCGTCGACGAGTGTGACTGTAACGGAATCGATACCTTCCTGGTCGAGGATTTCCAGTTCGACCGCCCCGGACGCACCTGCTCCACCCAGAATGGTATCGAAGAATGCATCGCCGCCGTCCGGCCCATTGCCCAACTTATCACCTTCGATTATCAGTTCGGTCAATTGCGTGCCCGGTGCACCGCCGAGCCAGGTGATCTCGATGATCTCGCCCGTAGCGTCGTCGCCGCTTTTGTCCTCGAAATAGACGACACCGATTTGGATCGGCGCGAAATCGGCCGAGAGCAACCGCCGCGGCTCCATCTGCTCGAACCGGCACGTGCGAAAACGGCCTCCGGCGCCGTTTGTGTGAGACAAGGATCGGTTCGGTTTGAATATATTTTGCAACAAGCTCACAACGACCTCCGTGTCGATATTTAGCCCCGGGTGAATACACCCGGGGCCATTGGGAAACGCTCGCCACGTTTGCCCGCCGTGTATTCACGGCGGGCTAAATGGGAAAATTTGGAATTACTGAGTTTAATATTGTTGACCATCAATCGGCCATGTCCGCACTGTCGTATCGAAACTTCCCGAGACCAAAACGCCCGAAACCAGGTCGAACGCCAAGGTCGCTACCGAGCCGGTGTGTCCGAGCAACGTCGATAGCTGCCGAAAACTTGATACGTCCCAAAGCCGCACTGCGTTGTCGGTTCCGCCGGAGGCCAATACACCAGATCCGCAAAACGCCAACGACAAGACGTTGGCCGGTTGCTCGGGCAGATCGGCGGCTACCCGACCAGTGGTAACGTCCCAGAGCCGGATCGACCGACATCGGCCGGCCGCAGCCAACAGCACGCCGTTGGGCGAGAAGGCCAATGCGTGAATCCGATGCCGTGGTCCTTCCAGGTCTCCAAGGTGTTTGCCGGTTGCGGCGTCCCATAAACGGATTTTCCCCTCGCGTCCGGCTGCGGCCAGGTACCTTCCGCCGGGCGAGAAGGCCACCGCACGAATATCACCGCCCGGGGCGTCCAATTCCCGCAGAATCCGACCGTCTTGACCGTCGTGAATCAGCACCTTGTCTGCGAATCCGCCGGAGGCCAACATCCGGCCGTCCGGGCTGTAGGCCAACGTGTAAATCGGCCCTGGCAGAACGGGCGTGCTTTGCACAGGCGAGCCGGACGAGGTGTCGTGGAATCGTACTCGGCGGTCGTCGCCGGCCGTTGCCAGCAGCATCCCGTCCGAGTGGAACGCCGCCGTGCGGACCCAGTCGATGTGTGCCGACAGTTCGTCGAGTTGCTCGCCGTCGGACAGGTTGAAAATTCTTACCAGGTGATCGTCGCCGGCGGCGGCCAGCCTAACCCCGGCCGAATCCAATGCCACACATGAGACGACCGGCGCCCTATCGCCGGCATCCGGCCCTCCCACTTCGATCACCATGCCGGGTTGAACCACAGTGACCGATCGGTCTGTATCTGCCGCATCGGCCGGCGAAGTTGTAAACAGTATTGCAACAAGTGCGATGACAGACCACAAATTTGACATATTATCCACCCAAAATTGACAGTATCGTTAGTGCATACGGCGTTTTGCCGATGCGCACACATACTCCTTCTTCTCATCGGCCGAACAGGCCCGTCACCCTGTGCTAACTTTCAGCAAGAAGCTGGCGAGAGAAGATATGCGGATTGGGAAAGATATGCCGGCGATTGGCGGTGTTTATCGCTTAATCAACGGCACAAACTTCCGCTGTGCAGAGCCGGTATAGAGTTGCCTCGGGCGGTGGATTTTCATGCCGCCGGGGGCAAGGTGCATCTCGCGCCAGTGGGCAATCCAGCCGGGCAGACGCCCCAGGGCAAACAGCACGGTGAACATCTGCTTCGGGATGCCCATCAGGCTGTAGATGATGCCCGAGTAGAAATCGACGTTCGGATAGAGCTTCCGCTCGATGAAGTAGGAGTCTGACAACGCCACTTCTTCAAGCTCCTGCGCCAACTCGAAGATGGAATTTTCCATTCCGTGTTTTTTCATCAACCGGTGGCAGATCTCTTTGATGATCTTTGCCCTGGGGTCGTAGTTTTTGTACACACGATGACCGAATCCCATCAGGCGATAGTCGTCGTTGGGGTCTTTTGCCCGATCGATATACTTACCCAGTCTGCCGCCGGCGGCATGGATTTCTTCGAGCATGTTAATGCAGGCTTCGTTTGCACCGCCGTGCAACGCACCCCACAACGCACAAATGCCGGCCGAGACGCTGGAGTACAGGTTCACCGTGCTGGAGCCGACCATGCGCACCGTCGAGGTGCTGCAATTCTGGCCGTGGTCGGCGTGTAGAATCAACAGCAGGTTCAATGCGTCGACGAAGTCGGGATCCGCAACGTACTCTTCGCTGGGCACACCGAACATCATCCGCAAAAAGTTCTGGCAGTAATTCAGGTCGTTCCGCGGATAGATGAACGGCTGGCCGATCGACTGCTTATAACTGAACGCAGCGATGGTTGGCATCTTGGCCAACATACGATAAATGGCCAACTCCATGTGTTGCGGATTGCTCGGCTCCAACGCATCGGGGCAGTAGATGGCCAACGCACCGACCACCGAACTGAGAATCGCCATCGGATGGGCGTCGGGCGGAAAGCCGGCAAAAATCGTCTTCATCCCCTCGTGCAGCAGCGAGTGCATACGGATGTTCCGGCGGAACTCCTCAAGCTCGTCGCCGGAGGGCAACTCGCCGTAGATCAGCAGGTATGCGGTCTCGGTGTAGTCGCATCGCTCGGCGATCTCTTCAATCGAGTAGCCACGGTATCGCAACACACCCTTCTCGCCGTCGATGTACGTGATCCCGCTGAGAGTGGCGCCGGTGTTGGCATACCCGTCGTCAAGCGTAATGTAGCCCGTGCTGCCGCGGAACTTGGAAATATCGATGGCTCGTTCGCCCTCGGTCCCGACAAGGATCGGCAACTCGAAATTTTCATCACCCAGTGTTATTTTGGATGTTTCGGTGCTCATGGTGTTTTTTATTGCAGTGTAAAGCCGCGACCAGTGGTCGCGGATGGTTGGATTATCGTTTCATCGCCGGGCGTTCCGCGACCACTGGTCGCGGCTTTACAGTCTACTATCGCAGCACTCGCCCTTCCAGCAGGCTGACATGCTGGGCCATGATGTGATGGGCGTTTTGCTCGGGCATGTATCCGCGCGTGCCGGTAACGCCGACGCGCCGGCCGAGGTAATGACGCAAATTCACACCCGGCACCGGACTGACGTAACATTGCACTTCGCCACGCTCGTCGACCAAGGCGTAGCGCGGTGCGCCAAGCTTCGGTGAAACCACCCGGGTCAACTGGCCGGTGCCGTCGTACCGATCGTCCTGGAGTTCCGACTCCCCATCGGCAAGGCGGTCCGTTTGTTTAAGTCTGGATAACTGCCGGTTCAACCGCTCGCTCCGATCGTGCATTGCCGCAACCTCGTCGTAGCGGTGCTTGATATCGGCGAATCGGTCCATCTTGCTCAATAGGATTCTTGCTCGGCCGCGCTGGACGGCAGTCTCGGACTGACTGAGCAGCGATCGGGCACGACGGCGCAGCTCGTCGAATATCCAAACGGTCGACTCTTCCAAAACCATGATCGATAGCTCGATGTCGATATCGTCCAGCTCAGCCTGATACTGTTCCGGTGAGAGGCCGCGCGGGGCTGCAAGCTCAGGGTCCGGCTCAGGCTCGGAAACCGGTTCATGTACGTCATCAACCACATCGTCTATCGCTTGACGCACGAACGGCTGCGGTTCGACCGGGTTCGTGTCGACGTACTTGCCGAAGACCCAGCGGAACTCGCCCGACGGTGGGGAAATCTTGCACCACGTCGCACGCGTCGCGCCGATGCCGGTCTTCTTGGCGTCGAGCACCTCGACCACCTCGCCCTTATGGAGCCGGACTTGGATCACGTCGCGGATATCGCTGAACCGGCTGCCGACCCTGGCCGCCACCCGATCGGCGGTGACAATAGCCAGGTCGTCCACGCCCGCCTCGAGGTGTCTGGCGGAGACCCAAGCGAAGCTCCCATCGGGAGGCTTGGTTGCATACCACCCACCCGGGTCGTGCCGGTAAACCTCTACTTCTTGCCCGGCCTTAAGTTTATCGGTGGGATAGTAGCTTTGTCCCGGCCCGCTGCGTACGTAAACCTCATCGGCGGTGATGTAGGCTTTGTACGGGAAAACTCGTTCCCCATTGGCGGGTGAGGCCATCAGTAAGCCGCAAACGACCGAAACGGCAACAGACAGGCGCATGAGAACAGCCTCCTGGTAGAAAATACTGAAAAAACGGCTAGAAAAGTAGACCGCAGGCTTTTAGCGGAAAACGCCGGACAATTCAAGATCAATTGCCGCAAAATCGCCGGTTCCCGAACAACGCCTTCATACAAATCTCCGACCACGTTTCGAAACCGGTCATGTCGGCCAGTATCTCACGGACGTCTCGAAAACCGGCTTCGGTGATATCAGGCTCCTTGGGATATACCGCCGGCAGTTGGCAATCGAACAGGTGGACCACACCTAAGTGTACATTGCCCACCTCGGTCTGGTCGTCGTTGATCAGTCCGACGCATTTG
>DAOWNK010000035.1 GCA_030642635.1 Pirellulales bacterium | reverse complement strand
TTACGGGCCAAGCATCCCACACCTGATCGGTGCGGTAGATCGGCCGGAGATGATCGGCCAGCGTATTCAACCGGTGGTGGTCGACGGTATTAAAGTAATGTCGATGGGATTTCTGGTCCCCACCGGTGAGGCGGTAATTTGGCGCGGGCCGATGCTGCACGGGGCACTGACGCAATTCCTGCGTGATACCGACTGGGGAGACCTGGATTACCTAATAATAGACATGCCGCCGGGTACGGGCGACATACCGCTGTCGCTGTCGCAACTTCTGCCGCTTACCGGTGCGGTGGTCGTTTGCACGCCGCAAGACGTGGCGCTGCTGGACGCGACCAAGGCCGTGGCAATGTTGCGCAAAGTCGATATCGAGGTGCTCGGGATGATCGAGAATATGAGTTTTTTCATCTGTCCGGAGTGCAACGCCCGGCACGAGATTTTCGGCTCCGGCGGTGCAAAACGACGTGCAGCGGAACTGAACATCCCGATGCTGGGCGAGGTGCCGCTGGACGTGCAACTGCGAGTACTCGGAGACCAGGGCAAAACCGGCGACGCCTTTGATGTCGAGACCTCAAGGCCGTACCTGGAGGACATTTGCCACAACTTGGTCGGGAACCTGGTTGACCGGCGAAGCGAGCAACCCGACTTGCCGACGCTCCCAGTGCTTGAGCAGTAGGCTGGGTCGAGCGAAGCGAGGCCCACCTTCCATGAAACCAAACAACAAGACTCCTGAATAGGTGGGCCTCGCTTCGCTCGACCCAGCCTACACCTAACTATTCACTAACAACACTATGAACATACTGAAACTACTGCTGGCCGAGATTCGCTACCGGAAGCTCAACTTTGTGCTCAGCCTGTTCGCAGTGGCGGTTGCAGTGGCGCTGTTTGTGGCCGGGCCGATGCTGGTCGACGGATACCAGCGTGAAACAAATTCACTGCTTGCACAGTGGCAGCGTCGCGTGGCCGACTCCGAACGGCTGGTCGCTAAAATGGAGACCGGTATGGGCAAGGTTGAGGCTGAAACCAAGCAGGAACTTGCCAGGCTGAATAAACAAACCCGACGGCTTATGCGTGACATGGGCTTCAACCTGATGATCGTACACAAAGACACCAACATGAGCGACTTTTGGGCGGCCGATTTTGCCACCGCCGATATGCCGCAAGAGTATGTCGACCGGCTGGCCGGCGACCGGCGACTCACTATGGTCACACATCTGGTGGCCACGTTCCAGCAGAAGATCACCTGGCGCGACCGCAAGGTGCTGCTTGTCGGCTACCTGCCGGAGACCACGCAATCGCACCTGCGCAAAAAGTCGCCGATGGGTTACGACATCGAGTCGGGCACGGTGATTTTGGGTCACGAGTTGGGCGCCGCGGTCGTCTCGGCCGTGCCTCCGCAAGAACACGGGCAAGATGCCCGTGCCACACGTCAAATAAAAGTGCTTGGTAAGACGTTTCGTATCGCCCGAATTCTGCCGGAACAGGGCAGCAAGGAAGATATCACCATTGCCGTGCACCTTGACGATGCGCAGGCGATGCTCGACAAGCCGGGGCGGATCAACCAGATTATGGCGATCGGCTGCCGTTGTGTCGGGGCCGATCTGGCCGGTATCAGAGAGCAACTCGGCGAGGTGTTGCCCGAGACCCGAATTACCGAGTTCCGCTCCATCGCCTTGGCCCGGGCCGAGCAACGCGATTTGGTCGAGGCCAAGCAGGTTGCAATCCTGGCCGAGATGCGGGAAAACCTCCGACAGCGCAGGCAAATCCTCAGCGAACGCAAAGAGGTTCTCTCCGCCATGGAGACCTCCAGAGAAAAGGTGCAGCGGCTTATAGAGACACTCTCCGAGGTAATCACCCCGCTGGTCGTGCTGGCCGCCGCCGTTTGGGTCGGGCTGCTCGCACTGGCGAACGTCAGAGAGCGGCGGACCGAGATCGGCATACTCCGGGCACTGGGTAAAGGCTCCGGTACGATCGCCGGGCTGTTTATAGGCAAGGCCGTGCTGACCGGACTTATCGGCGCCGCGGCCGGTGTGCTGCTTGGGACCGCAACGGCCTGGTGGCTCGGCACTGGGGTGCTTAACCTCAACGCCGAGCAATTTCACATCGACTACTTCGTACTGTCGGTTGCGATTATCGGCGCGACGCTACTTTCTGCCGTGGCCGGCTATCTGCCTACATTATCGGCGTTGATGCAAGATCCTGCCATCGTGCTGCGGGATCAGTAAATTTAGCCGCCGTGCAAGCACGGCGGCTAAATGTACTTCCGCAAAAAATTGCGCTTTCGTCAGGCCGTGAAATCTGCAATACTTTTACACCGCAATCGACTTTGATTTTACACGGAAGTACACGAATGTCGTCACAAAAATCTCTGAAAATCTTTTTCTCGGCAGGAGAACCCAGCGGCGACCTGCACGGGGCCAACCTGATTCGTCAATTACAGCACCGGTGCGGCAATATCGAAGCGGTCGGTTACGGCGGGCCGAAAATGGCGCAGGCCGGGTGCCGGTTACATGCCGATCTGACCGCACTGGCCGTAATGTGGGTGGGCCGGGTGCTGTTGAACCTGCACAAGTTCTGGAACTTGGCAAGCCGAGCCGACCGATACTTCCGCCACCATCGGCCCGACGCCGTGGTGCTGATCGACTACCCGGGTTTTAACTGGTGGATTGCACGTCGTGCGAAGGTGCACGGCATTCCGGTGTTTTATTATGCACCGCCGCAGATTTGGAGTTGGGCACAGTGGCGTGTGAAGAAGATGCGACGGCTGGTCGACCACATATTGTGCAGTTTGCCGTTCGAGGCGGATTGGTTTCTCGCGCACGGTTGCAACGCCACGTTCGTCGGCCATCCGTTTTTCGACCAGGTCCGGCGCGAGCGGTACGACGAGGAGTTCTTGCGAGAACACTCCGGCCGGCCCGGCCCGCTGGTAACGATACTGCCCGGCTCACGGATGCAAGAGGTCGCCCATAACACAAAGTGGTTCCTCAAGGCGGCCGCGTTGGTTAGAGAAAAGGCGCCGGACGTGCGGTTCGCCATGGCCACGTTTAAGCCGCACCATGCCGAAATGGTACGGCGGGAGATCGAGTCCGCCGGCGTGCCGGTCGAGGTCTACGTTGGCAAAACACCGGAACTGATGCGGCTGGCCGATTGCTGCATGTCGGTCTCCGGCTCCGTATCGTTGGAGTTGCTCTATCACACCAAGCCGACGGTCATCCTGTACTGGGTCAGCCGGTTCGCATATTTCGTACAGAGGTTTTTCCGCAAGGTGAAGTACATTACGCTTGTAAATCTGCTCTCGACCGACGAGTTGTATCCGGCGGATATCACGCCGTACGATTCGTCACAGGAAGGGGCGGAAAAGGTGTTGTTTCCAGAGTACTTGACGTGCGAGGACAAATCGCAGCAGATCGCCGCGCATGTGATCGAATGGCTCAATGACGGATCAAAGCGAAAATTACGCATTGCAGAGCTTGAACGACTCAAGGCCAAGGTGGCGCACGGCGGTGCCTCGAGCCGGGCGGCAGAGTATATTGTAAACATCTTGGCCGACCGGTCGGTGCCGATCCCACGTCCGCATTTCGTGCCGGTGGGTGAAACAACTCCCATTTAGTCAAACACAGTGGCGCCGGCGTCTCGCCGGTGTGACCTAACTCGAAGTAACACATACACCTATGCACCACCGGCGAGACGCCGGCGCCACTGTGTTTTCCTTCCACTGTGTTTTCCTTTCAGATCCAGGATTTCAAATGTTACTTGGCGAACCGCAACGCACGCAAGGCGATTTGAACTTCTCGCTTTTCGGGATTCCCGTTCGCGTGCATCCGTTCTTCTGGCTTGTCGCCTTGTTGCTCGGGATGAGCAGCCCCGACGTCAGGCACCTGCTAAGTTGGGTGGCGGCACTTTTCGTGTGCATTCTTTTCCACGAATTAGGTCACGCAACGGCTATGCTTGCATACGGGTTTCGTCCGTGGATCACACTGTACGGAATGGGTGGGCTGACCTCGTACGATCAGGCTCAACAGCACCGCACGAAAGGCTCCGGGCCGTTGCCGCAAGTGCTGATTTCAGCCGCCGGTCCTGCGGCTGGGTTCCTGCTCGCTGCGGTTATCGTTGCCGGCATTATTCTCACCGGATACCGAGTAGGGTTCGAGCTTGGCGGCCAATTGGGCGTCAGGATTTTAATGGGACTGGTCGGCTCCGAGTTGCTTACAAACTTCCTGTTTCAAATGTTGTTTATCAACATCATCTGGGGGCTGGTGAACCTGTTACCGATCTATCCGCTGGACGGCGGCCGGATTTCCCGAGAGGTTTTTTTGCTGCTGAATCCACACGACGGGATTCGCCAGTCGCTGATACTTTCGATAATCGCGGCGGTCGGCATTGCACTGCTGGCCGTGACGGTGCGAGAGTTGTTTATCGTCCTACTGTTCGGCTACCTGGCCTACAGCAGCTTTGCAATGTTGCAAATGTATACTAGCCATCGTGGTTGGTAAACTCCTCGAGCAGCACTTCTGCGGTCCACCTTGTTGCCCTTCCCACCACTTCCGGGCAGTCTTTCTTCGCCTTTTCCAGCACATCCTCACACAACACGCTCCCGTATTCCTGCTTAAAACGGTCATAGACCTTGTGGATCAACTTATGTGAGAGTTTGCCGTCGCCTTTGAATTGCCCATTTCTTGTCCTGCCACACAGATAGCCGATCACCATTCCAGAGCCTGTGAATGCTCCGCAGTTCTGTGTGCCGACCGGGGTTGCTCCGCCGTCGAGGCAACCGGCCCCTCTGAATAGTCCCTTATCGACCGGAACGAACGGAATCGCATCTTGTAGTGCAGCGACGGTACACTGTGCACAGCCTCCATATTTTTTCTCGTAGTCGTAACCAAGCTCGTATGCCTTTTCGATGATTTCTTTTCTCCGGCCGTCCAGATCGATCTTATCACCCTGTTTAAGTATTTTCTCGATTTCTTCGCACCACGCTAGGCTGCCGACGGTCAGGCCAACTCCTGCCCCGGTTAAACAACACAACATTCTGCGTCGGCTCTGCTGGTCGGACGGTTGCCGGTTGGTCGTGATAGTTTTTTTCATGTCTTCCTCCACTAAACATTACAGCGCCCGGCGGTGCCGGCGTGTGCGTGCACCGAACACCGGCTTCGGCTTGGGCGGTTCGATCGGTTCACCGGTGGCCGCGTCGAAGTTTTCGTCAGCCTGCGGTTTGGCCAGCGCGTCGAAACCCTCGATTTCCTTTCGCACGAGCAGTCGGTTGATTCGCATTTCGATCCTTGTCAGTTCGTTCCCTTCCTCGGGTGTAACGAAAGTAAATGCGACACCCTCGCGGCCCATCCGCCCGGCACGGCCGACGCGATGGATGTAGTCGTCGCAGAACTGCGGAATGTCGTAGTTGATAATGTGCGAGATGCTCGTCACGTCGATCCCCCGGCCGACCACGTCGGTTGCCACGAGTATCCGGATATCGCCGGCACGGAAACTTCGCATTACCCGATCGCGGGCGGTCTGCTGCAGGTCGCCATGGATGGTATCGGCCGATTTGAATTTTCTGGACAGTCGCCGATGCACACGATCTGTGCCGCGCTTGGTGCGGCAGAAGACGATCGCCTGGTAGGGTTTCTCGCGGGCAAGCAGCTTAACCAACAGGTCGAACTTGCACTTCGGATCGACCGTGAAGTAAAACTGCTCGATCGTTTCGACCGAGAGGTCCTTCGGCGAGAAGTCCAACGACTCCGGCTCGCGCATATATTTTACGGCCAATCGCTTCACGGGCGGTGGGATCGTGGCGCTGAGCAACAGCGTCTGACGCGACTGCGGACAGCGGCGCAGAATCTTCTCGATATCGGGTCGGAAACCGATGTCGAGCATCCGGTCGGCCTCGTCTAGCACGACGAAACGCAGCTCACCGAGCATAAGCACGGCACGGTCCATAAGGTCCATCACGCGCCCCGGCGTGCCGACTACGATTTCTGCGCCGCGCTGGAGCTTTTCCATCTGTTGGCGGATCGGCTTGCCGCCGTATAAGGCCACAACGCCGGCTTTATGCCCGGCGGCCAGCTTCGCGCACTCGTCGCGTACCTGGACTGCCAGTTCTCGGGTGGGCACAAGCACGAGCGCCTGCGGGTGGCTCCCCTTTTTGTGCGGTGTGAGTTGTTCGATGATCGGTATTGCAAACGCGGCGGTTTTTCCTGTGCCGGTCTGTGCCTGGCCCATCACGTCGACGCCGACCAGCGCGCGGGGGATCAACCCCGACTGGATCGGCGTCGGCTCGAGGTAATCGGCCGCCAAAAGCGTTTTGAGCATCGCGTCGGACAGTCCCATCGCACCGAATGCGACCGGTTTCTCCGAGGTCGATTTTCGTTCGGACGTCGGTTGCGACGGCGGCTTTGGACCTTGCCGCGACCGTCGTCGTTTAGATCGCTGCTTCGATTGTAGTTTTTGTTCTGACAAGATTGGTCTTCAGTGTAAAGGTAGTTGTTATTTGCTAAGCCGCAAGCGGCTAAATTAAGTATTCTTCCAACATCTGGAACTGGCGGTCGAACCGGTGTTCCTTTACGCCCAACGGGCTTTTGAAAAAGCTCGCCAGGAACGTCATAAGTCCGGTCTGGCCGCGTCGTCGGGCAAGATCGGTAAACCGCACCAGGTCGAGCACCAACGGCGCGGCCAGCACCGAGTCGCAACCCTGCCATGTGAACTGCAACGTCATCGGCGTGCCCAGGAACCCGGTAAAGTGGACGTGGTCCCAGGCGGTCTTCCAATCGCCGAGGCTTTCGATGTACTCGATCGACACGTGTGTCTGCGGCCGGTAGCCGAGAATCTCGCCGATCAGGTGGTCCTTGCTGGAGACCTTGGCTTGCTTGTTGATCGGGTCGTCCAGCACCTTGCCGTCGAGGTTGCCGAATATGTTGTGTCCGACCCAACTGAGCACCTTTAGGTTTCGTCGGGCGAACATCGGGGCCAATACGCTTTTCATCAGCGTCTCGCCGGTCTTGCCGTCGCAGCCGGCGTGTCGGGTGTTGCGCTTTCCGGCAAGCTCGTCGATGGCTGTTGGTGTAGAGCCGAGCGACGGGGTAAAGTTCACGTACGAACAGCCGCAGTCCAACGCCGCGACGGCGTAGAGCGAACTGGCCGGCAGCGGGCATTTTTGCGAATCCGACAGCAGCAGTTCCAACTCGGACCACCTTGCCGGAATATCAGCCGCATCGGCCGGCGGTTCCGTAGAGGCGACGTTCACCACCACCACGTGCTCGAGCCGCTCGGCTGCGATGAACTCGGCCAGGTCGCCCTTGAGCCGCTGGGCCGACTCTCGGGGTGTTTCGCGGTCGGGGATATCCTCGTCGGCCAGTTTGGCGATCGTCGGGCCGACCTTTTGGATCGTGCCGGGGCGAATCCGCTCGTCGATCTGCTCCAATTCGGCCTTGCACCGGCCGACCAACTCCGGCGAGCCGATACGGCTTTCTACGGCTAGTTGCATCGCCTCGTCGGCCAGCGGAACGCGGCGAATCTCATGCCCACCCACGACGAAATCCGACCAGTCGGCCAGGTCGAGGTGTTCGAATTGCGGCAGCCGGCTGACAAGCCCTGTGGTGCCGATCAGTCCGTTTTTCAGTGCGATCAGCCCCATCGTGACGGTTGTAGCCACGCCTCCTTTCGCCCCGATTAGCCAGATGCCGACATGTGGTCTTGCCATGTGTTTTAAATTTTTGGAAAAACGTGTATTTGGGGGGCAGGGTCACTTGAAGCCAGACGGCAAACTACTATGATTGTCCGGTGTATGCATAATTGTGTCAACCGGTGGTATAAACTGCTGCGAAGCCGCAAGCGGCTTTTAATACCATTTTCAAAACAACAGGAATATCCCCATGCCACCGACCATCTCCCGAATCGTACAGGCGCTGGAGCCGTCGGCCACGATCACCATGGCCACCAAGGCGAAGGAACTGAAGGCCGCCGGACGGACGGTCTACGATCTGAGCCTCGGCGAGCCGGACTTCGACACCCCGCAGCACATCTGCCAGGCGGCTATCGAGGCCATGGAAGCCGGGCACACGCACTACACGCCCGCCGGCGGTATTCCGGAACTGAAACAGGCGGTCGTCCAACAATACCAGACGGCTTACGGTCTGGAATATGCCCCGAATCAAGTGGTCGTCTCCAACGGCGCCAAACACGCACTACACAACGCATTCACCGTGCTTTTGAATCCCGGCGACGAGGTGATTATCCCTGCGCCGTATTGGGTCAGCTATGTCGAGCTTGTCAAGCTGACCGGCGCCGTGCCGGTGGTAGTTCAAACCAGGCAGGAGGACGATTTCAAGCTGACCGTCGAGCAATTTCGCCGGGCAGTAACCGGGCGGACGAAGCTGCTGCTGTTGTGCAGTCCCAGCAATCCGACCGGCAGCATGTATACGCCGGGTGAGCTTAGCGAGTTGGCCGACGTGGCCATCGAGCACGATCTGCTGGTGGTGGCCGACGAAATCTACGAGCGGCTGGTATACGAAGGGCACCGGTTCGCCAGTTTCGCCACCGTCCGGCCTGGATTGCAAGAACGGACGATCACCGTCGGCGGTGTCAGCAAGACGTACGCGATGACCGGCTGGCGGATCGGCTGGACCATCTCGCCTGCGAACGTAGCCAAGGCGATCGGCGGTTTGCAAAGCCAGGAGACCTCCTGCCCGTCGAGCATCGGCCAATACGCCGCGATTGCTGCGATTTGCGGTCCGCAGGAATGTGTCGATGTGATGCTGGCCGAGTTTGCCCGCCGGCGCGAGTTCGTCACGCGGCGGATAGCGGAAATCTCCGGCCTAAGTTGCGCCGAGATGGGCGGGGCGTTCTACGCATTCATCAACATAAGCGAACACCTTGGCCGAAGCTACAGCGGCGTGCAAATCGACGATTCCACCACCTGGTGCCTGGAACTGTTGAATAAGCAGAACGTGGCCACCGTAATGGGATTCGCCTTCGGTACGGAGGGCTACGCCCGTGTGTCGTTCGCCACCAGCATGGAGAACCTGGCGGCGGCATTCGACCGGATCGAAGCATTCGTAGTTTAGCCGCCGTGCAAGCCCCAATACCGTTGAATTAGTGGTAATATCAAGGAAAACACAGTGGTACCGGCGTCCCGCCGGTGTGATGTAACTCGAAGTAATACCTATACTTATGCACCACCGGCGAGACGCCGGTGCCACTGTGTTGCTGTCAATGTCTGTCCTTAATTCAACGGTATTGGGGGCAAGCCCGGCGGCTAAACTTACTTCTTTTTAAGTGCTTCCTTCTTCTTGCCCTTTGCATTGTTTTTACCATTGCCGTCGTTTTTGTTCTTCTTGCTCTTGCCGGTTGATAGAACCTGGCGCAGCAGTGCAGAGAGGTCGTCGTACGAGCGGTCGCACGGCGGACCGGGTGCGTACTGATAGGTGGATTGCTGAATCTTATTGGCCAGCGCCAACAATGTGGACGAAATTGTTCCGTAGTCTTTTCCGGTGATGATCGCGCCGCGCTGCCCGACGACTTCCGGCTTTCTGGAGAATACCCGGCTGGCCACCGCCAGAAACGTAACGGCCGAATCGAGCGTGTGTAAGGTGAGCATCCGCCGGACGAATTCGTGCCGCGGATCGTTTGGATCGTCAAGGTCGCCGTTCGAAAGCAGGTGCAACCCTGGTTTTATTTCCACCACTTCAATTCGGTCTCCGCCGTAGACGACCACGGCAGACTCTGCGTCGGCACAGACATAGTTAGCCCCGGCGTATGCGCCGGTCGCCAGTTCCTTTGCAGCCCGTTCGGCGGCCTCCTGGGTATTGGAGGTCTTCAGCAACTCGCGACACAGTAGCCCGCGGGAGCGAGGCTCGGCCGGCACCATGGTCTTGGGCCGATTGGTGACCGTGACGAACACACCGTGCTGGTTCACGCCAAACCATGTTCCACCTGCTTTCAGGTCTGTTCCGAATACCGCTCTTGGGGAGCCGGACTGGATTTTTGGTGCCTGCGTGGGCCGGTTGAAGAACTCATCACGGTTGGATGCTATCAAAATTGGGGTATTGCCCGCTATCTTGTATAGGATGGCCATCATGCACATAGCATCGTGATCTCCATCTAGTCTTGAAACTGCTGCATTTCGCAAAAATTCAGTTTAGCAATAAACCGCAGGCGATTACACCCCCCTGGAGAGTTATTTTGAGCAAAAAACATGGATTCGGACCTTGAGAATTCGTACGAAAACGCGTAGGCTTACTTAATTGCAAAACACTTTCCAAAGAAAAATATGTCCATTGACGCAATTCAACCCGACCAGATCGAGCTGCAGACGAAGCGTTCCAGGCTCGGCAGCCTGATGGGCATCCAGGTGGTTGGGATCGGCAGTAGTACCCCGGCCCGGGCGATCCGTAACGAAGACCTGGCCGAGTTGGGTTACGACGCCGACTGGATTGTCCAGCGGACCGGTATCCTCGAGCGGCGTCATGTAGAACCTGGCGAAGCCACAAGCGATCTGGCCATAGAGGCGGCCCGCCGGTGCATTGTCGATGCCGGCGTCGATCCGGCCGAGATCGACCTGGTGTTGCTGGGCACCTACACGCCCGACCTGCTCATGCCAGCCACCGCTTCGTTGATTCAGGATCGGCTCGATTTGTGTGCACCGGCGATGGACATCCAGGCGGCATGCGCCAGCTTCATTTTTGCAATGATTACCGGCGCGCAGTTCATCTCTACCGGCTGTAACCGGCTTGTGCTGGTAATTGGTGCGGATTGCAACTCCAGGGTAACCGACCCGACCGATGAACGGACCTTTCCGTTGTTCGGCGATGCCGCCGGTGCAGTGCTGCTGGCCTCCGGCGGCAATGATCAGGGGCTGCTCTCATACGCCGTCGGCTCCGACGGTTCCGGCACCGAACTGCTCTATCGGCCGATGGGCGGCAGCAGGATGCCGTTTACGACCGCAGCCGAAACCGACGGACAACACTTCATGCGTATGGAAGGGCGCCCGATCTACAAATGGGCGATCCGACTGCTGCGAGAAACCGTCACCGAGGTGCTGCAAGACGCCGAGATGACACTCGACGAGGTTGACCTGGTCATCTTTCACCAGGCCAACATACGGATAATCAACTCGGCAGTGAAGGACCTGGGCATCGACCCGCAAAAAGTCTTCAACAACCTCGAGCGTTACGGCAACACCTCGTCGGCCAGTATACCGCTCGCACTCGATGAGGCGTTTCGCGAGGGCCGCATCCGGCCAGGCAGCCACGTGTTGTTCAGCGGCTTCGGCGCCGGGTTGGCCTGGGGTACGGTGTTGATGAAATGGTGAAGATCAGAAAGCCGCGACCGGTGGTCGCGCCAATGTCCCCGGTAATTTAATAGTGTTGGGCGCGACCACCGGTCGCGGCTTTATGATTGAAGAATATTCCCATGAAACAACTTCCGCCGCGTAGCAAAGTCAAAGCCGCCGATACCTGGGACCTGGGCAGCCTGTTTGCCGACGACGACGCCTGGGAAAGGGCCTTCACGCGATGGGAGAAGCGGATTGCCGGTTACGCCAAGTTCCAGGGTACCCTGGCCGAGAGTGCCCGAACGTTGGCGACGTGTTTGAAGTTCGATCTGGACTTCGACCGCGTCGGCGAGCGGCTTGGTGCTTACGCCTTCCTGAAAACGGCCGAAGACACCGCCGACGGGACGCACCAGCGGATGCAAGGCCGGTACACCAATGTCGCTGCCCGGGCAGCCCAGGCGGCCAGCTTCATCCGCCCGGAAATCTTGGCGATCTCAAACGCCAAACTGAAGAAGTTCTTGAACGCCAAGTGCCTGGCCCCGTATCGGCTGATGCTGGAGCGTTTGATTCGCCACAAGCCGCACACACTCGGCCGCAAGGAAGAGCGTTTGTTGGCGATGCAGATCGAGATGTCGCAGGCGGCCGGGCAGGTGTTCCGACAGCTTAACGATGCAGACATGCGGTTCGGCACGGTCAGCGACGAGCATGGCCGGTCGGTCAAACTGAGCCACGCCACGTTCAGCACCATGTTGCACTCGCCGAAACGTAGCGTGCGTAAGAACGCCTTCCAAAAATACTATCGGCAGTACGCCGACCATCGGCACACGCTGGCCGCCTCGCTGAACGGCTCGATCCAGCGCGACGTTTATTACGCTCGGGCAAGGAACTATCCGAGCGCGTTAGAGGCAGCGCTGTTTCCAGACCGCGTGGGCATCTCCGTCTACGAGAACCTGATCGACTCAGTGCACCGGTGCCTGCCGGCGTTGCACCGTTACTACGATATCCGCCGACGGAAGATGCGGCTGCGTGATATTCACCATTACGACACCTACGTGCCGATCTTGGCCGAACTGCAAACACGGCACACCTGGAACAAGGCGGTTGAAACGGTCATTGCCGCGATTCAACCGCTCGGCAGCGACTATTGCCGTGCGTTGGAGAAGGGATTGAAGGGCCGCTGGTGCGACCGGTATGAGAATCGCGGTAAGCAGAGCGGGGCGTTCAGTTGCGGCAGCTTCGACGCAGCGCCGTACATACTGATGAACTACCAGCCGGACGTGCTGGAGCACGTGTTCACACTCGCCCACGAGGCAGGGCACTCAATGCACAGCTTGCTGTCGGCCAAAAAGCAACCGTACGCATACTACGACTACACGATTTTTGTCGCCGAGGTGGCCAGCACGTTCAACGAGCAGTTGCTCGCCCGGCACCTTATGGAACATGCCCGCGACGACCGGCATCGGGCGTTTCTGGTGAACCGCCAGATCGACGCCGTGCGCGGCACCATATTCCGCCAGACGATGTTTGCCGAGTTCGAGAAGATCACGCACGAACTGGCAGAGCAGGGCGAGCCGCTTACGGTCGATCGGTTCTGCGAGGTTTACAACGGTTTGCTGAAACTCTATTTCGGGCCGGAGTTCACCATCGACGACGAGTTGTCGTTTGAGTGTTTTCGCATCCCGCACTTTTACAATGCGTTTTACGTGTACAAATACGCCACGGGGCTGTCGGCCGCCGTTGCGTTGTCCGAGCATGTAACCGGCGGCGGCCGGCGGGAGTTGAGCGATTACCTGAATTTCCTGTCCGGCGGATGCTCAAAAGACCCGCTCGATCTGCTCCGCGACGCCGGTGTGGACATGGAGCAACCGGCTGCGGTCGACGCTGCGCTGGGACAGTTCACACGGCTGGTCGATGAGTTGGACGGGTTGATCACACCGGCTTGACCGTGCTGATCCACAAAAACGGCTCTCCGGTATCGTCTGCACGGACCTCGAACTTCAGCCCGGCCTGGAAGAGTATTTTTCTTAACGCAATGCTGTAGGTGGTTCGACGGCGTGGATGTGTGACGAGCACCTTGGCCGGCTCGATACCGTGTCGGGCCAATGCGTCGTGGTCTATCAAGACGGGCACTTTCAGCAGCTTGCCGATCGCCGCCATTGCCCGGGCGGCAGGGACGTTCTGGATGTTGACGTTGTGGAATTCGTAAATCGCCGGCAGCAACTCGCGGATCGGGCTGTTCGGCTCGCGGCCGACCGGCCATATCTCCATACCAGGCTTGCACTTTTTTGCAACGTACACCACACGGCCGTTTAGCTCACGCGGCGCCAGGCACATTCCAGCCGGGCGCAGCAGGTAGGCCAGCGCAGTGCCGCGTGAGATGCCAAACAACTCTTCGGACACTTTGTCGTCGAGTGCGTCGGCCATGGCCGGCTCTATCTTAAACGGCAGCAGCAGCCGGTCGCCGATCCGTTCGACCGCCGCACGGCGGACAGTTTCCACAGTCGAAAAGCCGACCGGCCGGGACAGGTCTTCCAGGACTTGCTCGATTTGTTCGGTCGACAATCCGAATGCCGCCGGCGGTTCGCGTCGGTCTGCCGGCCCCAGCCGTGCCAGATCGTCCAGCCGGCGCGCCAGGCGGGCAACGTCGCTGCGGCGGAACCGGCCCGACGGCAGAATCAACTCGTTGCGTGAACGGATCACGCCGGTAACGACGTACAGCGGATTGTCCTTGGTTCCGCGCACCTCGATTCCTACACGATCGGTTGCGGTGGCGTTGCGGATTCGCACGTTGCGAATACCGGCTTTGCCCAGCAAGGCAGCCCACTCCTGGAACACCAGCGAGGCGCCGCGCCCTTCGCCGACCAACTCCAGGTGGACCCGGCCGGCGGCCTGGATAGGCGACGCAACGATGACCGTCGGCAGCAACACCGTTGTGGAAATCAGGATGGAGCGAAGAATTCGCATGGGCATTGCAATTGTAGCATTTATCGCTTGCGGCTTCGCAATACGCTTACACCAACGTCTGCTAAGCCGCAAGCGGCATGGTGAAACCGGGTGGTTTGGGGTAAATGCGACGGGCCGGCAGAGCTGTTTGGATATACCAGCCGCCATGAGCCGATCCACCGTTACGACCGAACATTTTGCAAAATTCGCCTACATTTGAGGATTGAACCGATGCACGCCGCCATATTGACCATTCTGCTTATAACCGGTGGCTCGGAACCCACCGCCGCCGATTGCCCTTCCACGATAGGCGATGAGTATGTATTGACGGACGGCAATTATTACGGCCCGATGGTTGTGGCTACCGAACGTTTTTGCCGATGGCATCGGTTCTCGCCGCCGGATTTGTACGCACCGCGGCACGGTTACGATTCGATGTGGTACCGGTATTTCTATCATCCGACGTACAACTATCGTCACCAGTTCAATTTTCCGTGGCGGTCACCTTGACAGATTTGTCCATATGCGGACAATGGCGTCGGATTCAAGACGAGAGCTTGGGGGGCGGCGACCGCAGGGATCGACTGTCGGCACAAGTTAGCGGCCCGGAGGGCCTCCCCCAGGTTTTCGTCGCAGCCTATCTCACCACGGCGTAACTCCATGCCTTCCTGCTTGATCGGTTTGGGTTCCAACCTGGGAGAGCGTCGTGCAACGCTCGATTTGGCCGTTGAGTGCCTTGGGCGGCATCCACAAATGGTGCTCCGCCGCAGCAGTCGTTGGTACGAGACTTTGCCTGAGGGCGGTCCGACCGGACAACCAACTTATCTAAACGGAGCGGCGGTTGTCGAAACGTCGCTTAAGCCGCAGTCGGTGCTTGAAGTGTTGCAGCAGATCGAATCGGACTTAGGCCGCCGCCGCTCGGTGCGTTGGGGACCGCGCACCGTCGACCTCGACCTGTTGCTGTACGACCGGGTAGTGTTGGACGATGCCCCGTCATTGGTATTGCCGCACCCGCGCATGGCACAGCGGCGTTTCGTGCTGGAGCCGGCCGCAGAGGTGGCCGGCCGAATGGTGCATCCGACAACCGGCTTGACAATAGCGCGGTTGTTAGATCGACTTATCAGGGGCCAGGGGCTAGGGGCTAGGGGCTAGAGAAGAGAGGCTACCTGACTCAACTGAACCCCCTGGCCTCTGGCCCCTGACCCCTGGCCCCTGGCCCCTGACCACCATGCACCCCCAAACCGTCCACACTATCGACCAATTACGTGAGGTCATTGCCGCGGTACGTCGTGCTGGAAAAACCGTCGGGTTGGTGCCGACCATGGGCGCGCTGCACGAGGGGCACTTGAGCTTGATACGCGCGTCGAAGGCCGAGTGCGACTGCACGGTCGTTTCAATTTTCGTCAACCCGAGCCAGTTCGCAGCAGGAGAGGACCTGGAGAAATACCCCCGCACGCTCGCTTCAGACCTCGACGCCTTGGCCGGCTGCAACGTGGATATGGTATTCGTACCGGCAGAGGAAGACGTCTACGGCCCGCAACACGCCACTTGGGTCGAGATCGGCTCGGTCGCCGAGCCGCTGGAGGGCAAACGCCGGCCCGGACATTTTCGCGGCGTGGCCACAGTGGTGCTTAAACTGCTTAACATGGTCACACCGGACGTTGCGTACTTCGGGCAGAAGGACTATCAACAACTGCTGGTCATACGGCGGATGGTCGAGGACCTCGACGTGCCGGTGGCGATTCACGCCTGCCCGACCGTCCGCGAGCCAGATGGGCTGGCCATCAGTTCACGCCATGCATATTTAAGTCCGGCCGGTCGGCAGCGGGCGCTTGTGCTATGGAAAAGCCTTCAACTTGCCGCTGAACTGGTCGAGCAGGGCCAGCGCCGCGCCGATGTGATTATCGAACGGATGCAAGAGGTAATACTGTCGGCCGAGGACGCCGAGATCGACTACATCGCACTGGTCGATCCAGAGACACTCGAACCAATAGAAAAAATCACCACCAGAACATTGGCCGCACTGGCGGTCAAAATCGACGGCACGCGGTTGATTGATAATTGTTTGTTGGGTTAATGCACCAAACTCTCCTTTACATACCTACCGAGATTGCCGGCGTTCCGTTGTTCGGCTTTGGTCTTCTGCTGGCCGTTTGGGCCTTGGTGAGCCTGGGCGCCTTGGCATGGCTTGTGTGGCGGCAGGGCCTCAGCGCCGACACGTGGGGCTACGTGCCGATCCTGCTGCTGCTGGGTGCGATCATCTGGTGGTTGTTGCCTGCGTTGAGCAAGCCAGAAGGATTACCCGTCCGCAGCTACGGCGTGATGATGCTCGTGGCGGTCGTAGCGGGCACCGGACTTGCCGCATGGCGGGCACGTCGCGCGGGCCTGGACCCCGAGTTGATCGTCTCGCTGGCCTTTTGGATGATCGTGCCGGGCATAATCGGCGCCAGGACGTTTTAC
>DAOWNK010000090.1 GCA_030642635.1 Pirellulales bacterium | reverse complement strand
GGCGGCGGTATGCGTCAACACCGCGCAGCTCGAGCGCGAACACGACGTTGTCGCTCACCGTGCGGTGCGGCAGCAGTGCCATATTTTGAAAAACCATGCCGATCTTGTCGGCGCGAACCGCGCGCAATTCTTCGGCGCTCAGCGAACCAACATCGCGCCCGCCACTGCTGATCGTGCCCGCTGTCGGCTCGATCAGCCGGTTGACGTGGCGCACCAGGGTCGATTTGCCCGACCCCGACAGCCCCATGATGCAGAATATTTCGCCCTCGCGGACCGAGAAGGTCGCATCCCGAACGCCGACGACGCAACCGAAGCGCTCCAGCACCTCCGGTTTGCTGAGTCCTTCAGCGCGCACGATCTCCAGCACCTTTTGCGCATTTTTGAACTCCGTCATCAATTGTTTGCGTTTGAGGTCCAGCGACGGCAGAAAACGTTGAAACGTACTCAACCGGTCGCGTTCGATCTTCAAAGAGCTCTTGTTGAGTGAGAGCGTTTCCATGTAAAAGTTGTTGTTGAATTAGTGGCGATATCAGGTAAAACACAATCAAAGAAAACACAGTGGCGCCGGCGTCCCGCCGGTGTGGCGGGCCGTGACAACACCTATACCTTATTCCACCGGCGGGACGCCGGTGCCACTGTGTTGCTATTGATTTTCTTAATTCAACTTTCTTTGGGATAATACTTATCTATAAGTGCCTGCTTCATCAGCAGTTCCTGCGGCTCGAAACACTCGGCCAGCGTTTTCCAGCAAAGGTCCAAAGCATCGTTCAAGACCATCGACACTTCAAGGTTCATAAACCGATCATAAAACAACTTGCCGAACTTCACCGCCTTGTGATCGAAAGGGGACAACTCGAAGGCCATCGCCTGCTTCTGCTGAGCTTCTTTGGCCGCCGAGTAAAACCGTATCATCGTGTTCATAATCTGGGAGTGATCCTCGCGAGTCACTTTGCCGATCACCTGTTGCTTCAGTCGCGACAAAGAGCCGAACGGGTCGATGACGTCGTCGTGCAGGTAAAACTGGCCTTCGGTGATATAGCCCGTGTTGTCGGGCACCGGGTGCGTGACGTCGTCGCCGGGCATCGTGGTCACGGCCAGGATCGTCACCGAGCCGGCCCCCTTGTAATCACACGCTCGCTCGTACCGCTGGGCCAATTGACTGTAAAGGTCGCCCACGTAACCGCGGTTCGCCGGCACTCGCTCCAAGGTAATGCCGATCTCTTTCAACGCGTCGGCGTACGCCGTCATGTCGGTCAGCAATACCAACACGCGTTTTGATTCCTCCACGGCGAATCGCTCCGCCACCTTCAACGCCATGTCCGGAACCAACAGACGTTCAACCAGCGGGTCGGACGCCTGGTTCACAAACATCACCACGCGAGAGAAGATGCCCTCCTCTTCAAATCGCGTGCGGAAGAAATGATAGTCGTCGAAGATCAGTCCCAAACCGCCGAAGACAATGATGTCGGCGTCGGCCTGAATTCCAATACGCGCCAAAAGCTGGTTGTAAGGCTCACCGGCAATCGAGAAAATCGGAAGCTTCTGACTCTCGACCAGGCAGTTGAACAGGTCGATCATCGGAACTTTCGTGTGGATCATTTTCGTGGGCAATATCCGCATTGTCGGGTTGACGGCCGGACCACCGATGTCGATGTGAGGGTCTTCGGAAAGCATCGGGCCGTTGTCCAGCGGCTCTCCCGAACCGCGAAAAACTCGCCCCAAGATGTTCGGCGAGTACGTCACCTGCATGGGATGGCCGAGAAAACGCACCTTCGCATCAGTCGAGATGCCCCTGCCGCCGCTGAAAACTTGTAACGAAACCTCGTCGCCTTCAAGTTGAATCACCTGGGCCAATGACTCCTCGCCGTCCCAGTTCTCGACCAGCGCCAAGTCGCCGAATCCCACGTCCTCGGCACGCACCTTGAGAATGTCGCCGACGATGGCAAGAACCCGCGTGTATCGAATCAGGTCGTCAAACATATTCATGCTCCACGGAGAACTATATTACAATCTGTTGGCCGAAACTTGACCGAGGACCGATATCTATACCTATATCTTGACTGTAACTGTAGCATATGTGTCCTTTGACGAACAGGCAGCCGGAAAGCCGACGCCAAATGCAATTCGTCGTATAGTGCGAGAGGGGGGACTCGAACCCCCACCCCTGCTAGGGACTGGATCCTAAATCCAGCGCGTCTGCCAATTCCGCCACTCTCGCTTCACTGTAAAGCCGCGACCACCGGTCGGTTGGTCGTTGTAAAGATTGGTAGGGTGCGTGAAACGCACCGCGACATATGGCGGCTGCTAAACATCGCAATCGAGTCCTTCGCGGCCTCGGGCGAACGAAAGCAACGCCTCGACGATCAGCCAGAACGACATCGCCAGCACGATCACCGAGACAACAACCAGCAGCCAGTTTTGTTTCGTCCAAAAACCGACCAACTGCAACGTCATTGCCCAAACCGACACGATCAGCATCAGCACCATCGGCACGATGGTGTAGACAATCGGTCGGTTGAGTTTATACAGGAACACGCTGATCGTCAACAGCGTTAGCGAGGCCAGCAGTTGGTTGGTCGAGCCGAACAACGTCCACAGGCTTTTTCCGGCCGGCGCCAGTCCGAACAATGCAATGCCGGAGACCGCCACAAGCGAGGCGAAGTATCGGTTGGCCAGCACGTCGAGCTTCACCGAGCGGCAAATCTCCTCGACGTTGAACCTCAGCAGCCGGGTGGCCGAGTCGAGCGTGGTCATTGCAAACGCGACTATGGTAACAGCCAACAGCGCTTTGCCGTATGAGGTCGGGATGCCGACGTTCGCCAGGAAATTCGCCCCGCCGTGCACCACCGCACTGAGTTGTGTAGCCAGGCCGGCGCCTTTGATCCCGCCCCATGTGGCGTACATCCCGCCCGGCTGCCAGTGCACCGCACCAAGGCCGGCCGCGCAGGCCATGATGACCAGTATCGCCAACGCACCTTCGGTGAGCATGGCGCCGTAGCCGATCGGCAGCGCGTCGGTGCTGCGATTGAGTTGCCGGACGGTCGTGCCGCTTGAGACCAGTGCGTGAAATCCGCTTACCGCACCGCAGGCGATGGTGACAAACAGGAACGGGCACCAGCTCGGTGCGCCTGGCACATCGTTGCGAAACATCGCCGCGTCGATATGGCTCTCCGGCGAACCGGCCAGCGCGGCGATCGTCAGCCCGACGAGCATTGTGCCCAGTGCAAAGTACAACTGGAAGCTGTTGATGTAGTCGCGCGGTTGCAACAGCAGCCACACCGGCAGCACCGAGGCGATGAACCCATAAAGCAGCAGCACGCCGATCCAGGAGTACTTGGCTGCCGACACGGCGCGCTCCACGTCCTCGGCGGCCGTCGTGTTTCCGATTGCGCTGAGATGTGCCGCGGCGGCCGCGGCGCCGTAGGGCGCCTCGAAGCCCGGCGCCAACTCGGTCAACACGGTATCCCGTGCGTCTTCGAGTGCGGCACGGGTTTCCGCCGTGGTGAACCACTCGTGAGTGGTTACCGGCTGCCGCACGCCCCAGACGATCAGCCCGGCGAACACGGCCAGGCCGGCGACCGTCGCCGGCCCCAGCGGGAACTTGAACTTGTAGACCGATATGCCCATCGCCATGGCCACCAGCATCAGCCCGAACGACGGGATGATAGCGTCTGGATTGAAACTGACGAACAACGCCGAGATCGCGTTTACAAACGCACCCATCGCAAGCGACATCAGGAAGAAGATGATCAAAAGTGCAAGCAGCCGGGCACGCGGCCCCATCAAGTTGCGGCACACGTCGCCGATCGAGTGTCCCCGGTATCGCAGGCTGACGGTCAGTGCGCCCAGGTCGTGCACCGCCCCGATGAAGATGCTGCCGAATATGACCCAGAGCACCGCCGGCACCCAACCCCAAATCACGGCGATCGCCGGCCCCAGGATCGGGCCTAATCCGGCAATCGAGGCGAAGTGGTGGCCGAACAGCACCGGCACCCGGGTAGGGATGTAATCCACACCATCTTCCATCGTATGGGCGGGAGTGGGCAGATCGGCATCGAGCCGGTATATCCGCATGGCGATGAACCGGCCATAGAAGCGGTAGGCCAGAATCAGAGTGGCAAACGCCCCGATGGCAATAACGGCCGCGTTTTCGAGCATGGTGAAACTCCGTTTTTAGTGACATTTTAGCGGCTTGCAGCCACTGGTGGTAGACGCCGTTGGGTGAGTCTTTATAATGCGACAGTGCCACGGCTGTGTCAGCCGTGGTGGAATCATGCACGGCCGAGACGGTCGTGGCACTCGATAAATTGGAATCGAACATATCTATGCCTGAAAAAGTAATCATTATCGGCAGCGGGCCGGCCGGATGGTCGGCGGCGATATATGCCGCCCGGGCATCACTCGAGCCGCTGCTGTTCGAGGGGGCTATTACCGAAGAGAACCGGCTGGCCGGCACGTTGCCCATGGGCCAGTTGGCGCTGACCACCGAGGTGGAAAATTACCCCGGTTTTCCAGCCGGCCACCTGGAGACGTATCTGGACGACGCTATAGACGGCAACAGACGCCGGATTATGGCGCCTTATGCCAACCGTGGCGTAAGCGGGCCGGAACTGATGGAACTGATGCGGCAACAGGCCGTCAACTTCGGCGTGCGAGTGGTCACAGACGATGTCGTCGAGGTCGATTTCGACAACAGGCCGTTTAAGTTGACATCGCTGGAAGGCAAGATATACGAAGCACTCAGCGTGATTGTGGCCACCGGCGCCAGGGCAAACTACCTGGGGTTGCCCTCCGAGGAGCAGTACAAGAACCGTGGGGTCAGTGCGTGTGCCGTATGCGACGGTGCACTGCCGCGGTTCCGCAACAAGCCGCTTGCGGTGGTCGGCGGCGGCGATTCGGCCGTCGAGGAGGCCGAGTACCTGAGCAAGTTCGCCGCGACGGTCTACATCGTCCATCGCCGCGATGAACTTCGCGCGTCGAAGATCATGGCACGTCGGGCGATGGACAACCCGAAGATCGAGATACTTTGGAACCGCACCTTGGCCGAGGTTCTAGGTAACGACTCGGACGGTGTGACCGGAGTCAGGCTTAACAGCACCGTCGGCGAAGACGACCTGGTGCTTGACGCCACCGGCGTGTTCCTGTCGGTCGGCCACACGCCCAACACGGCCTTCCTGAATGGCAAATTGGCGACGAACGAGAAGGGTTACATCACGCTGACGACCAAGGGGCGAACTTATACGAGCGTAGAAGGGGTTTTCGCGGCCGGCGACGTGGCCGACGATTACTACCGACAGGCGATCACCTCGGCCGGATCGGGCTGCATGGCCGCGCTGGATGCGGAACGCACCCTGGCGGCCAAAGGGTTGTTGTGATATTGTAGGGGCTGGGGATTGGGGCTGGGGGCAATACCGTTGATTAAGTGGCAGAATTGGCATCAACACAGTGGCACCGGCGTCTCGCCGGTGACGGCGTAACTCGCCACACTTATGCACCACCGGCGGGACGCCGGTGCCACTGTACTACTAACATCAAACAATAACGGAAAGGAACCCATCTCATGTCAACTCAAACACGTCGTACTTTTCTGAAGCGCACAACGGCGGGCATTGGCGCCGCGTTTGCGCTGACCGGCTCAAGCACCTCGTGCGCGGTTTCTTCAACCGATAGGCCGACTGAAATGAAGTATTCCATATGTAACGAAACGTTCGGTGATTGGCCGCAGGACAAAATTTTCAAGTTCGCGGCCGAGTGCGGTTACGGCGGAGTGGAAATCGCCCCGTTTACGATCAACACCGATGTAACGAAAATCACGGCCGAGCAGCGTGCGACGCTTCGCAAACAGGCCGAGCAGGCCGGCGTTGAAATCGTCGGCTTGCACTGGCTGCTGGCGAAAACCGAAGGGCTTCACCTGACCAGCCCCGACCCGCAAGTACGCAAAAAGACGGCCGTGTACCTCGGCGAGTTGGCAAAGTTCTGTGCCGATCTGGGCGGCAAGGTCACGGTGTTCGGCTCGCCAAAGCAGCGAGACCTGATGCCGGGTGTCAGTCGCGAAGACGGCATGAAATACGCAGCAGAGGTGTTCCGCAGCGCCATGCCGACATTCCAAAAACACAACGTGATACTTGCGCTGGAGCCATTGGGAACAGAGACCACCAATTTCATAATCACGGCCGCCGACGGTGTTGAACTGGCCAAGATGGTCGACTCGCCGAACTGCAAACTCCTGCTGGATTGCAAGGCGATGGTTACAGATACGGAACCGATGCCCGAGTTGATCCGCAAGTACGGGTCGTGGCTGGTCCACTTCCACGCCAACGATCCTAACCTCCAGGGGCCGGGAATGGGCAAACTGGATTTCGTGCCGATTTTCCAGGCGCTGAGCGATATCGACTATCGTGGCTGGGTCTCGGTCGAGGTGTTCGACTATACCCCCGGCCCCGAGCGATTGGCTCGCGAGAGCATCGAGTATATGCGAAAGGTCGAGAAGAAGGTGAAACCAACTTCCATTTAACCGCCGTGCTTGCACGGCTAGGCTTTGTCGGAAAACGTTGTGCCACGGCCGTGTCGGCCGTGCCGAAGCACCAAAAACCACGGCTGACACAGCCGTGGCACAACTTGTGTACGACGTCGGATTTAGTTTTCCGACAAAGCCTAAGACGCCGGGGCTGAACTCGTTAGCGTCATTACAATAATGCCGGGAAAAATCTCCGTTGCTGATGCCAGACGGTCCGACTCCCTCGGCCGCGAAGTCGTACTGCAAGGCTGGGTCCGTACCCGACGCGACTCGAAAGCTGGATTCAGCTTCGTTGAAATTAACGACGGCTCCTGCTTCGGTAATATCCAGATTATCGCCGACGGCGGGCTGGAAAACTACGAGTCGGAAATCAAACGGCTCTCGGCCGGGTGCAGCGTGACGGTCGAAGGACTGGTCAAACAGTCGCTCGGCAAGGGGCAAGACACCGAGGTGCAGGCATCGAGCATTACGGTACACGGCACGGCCGACGTGGAAACGTATCCGTTGCAAAAGAAGCGGCACTCGTTCGAGTTCCTGCGCACTATCGCCCATCTGCGGCCGCGAACCAACACGTTCGGGGCCGTTGCCCGGGTGAGAAACTGCGTGTGCAATTCCATACACCAGTTTTTTCAGGAAGAGGGATTTCTATACGTCCACACGCCGGTTATCACCGCCAGCGACTGCGAGGGCGCCGGCGAGATGTTTCAGGTCACCACGCTCGACCTGGACAAAACGCCGAAGAAAGACGGCAAGATCGACTTCTCGCAAGATTTCTTCGACCGGCCGTCGTTCCTTACCGTAAGCGGCCAGCTCGAGGCGGAGATATTCGCCTGCTCGTTGGGTAAGGCGTATACGTTCGGGCCGACGTTTCGGGCGGAGAACTCCAACACCGCCCGACACCTGGCGGAGTTCTGGATGGTCGAGCCGGAAATGGCGTTCTGCGACCTGGAAGGCGACATGGACCTGGCCGAGCGGATGCTGAAGCGGATATTCAGCGACGTGCTGGAAAAATGCCCCGAGGATATGGAGTTTTTCAACTTGCGGATCGACAAGACGGTGATCGAGACTCTGCGGCATATGATCGACAGTGAATTTATCCGACTGCCGTACACCGAAGCGGTCGATATTCTTACGTCGTCAAATGAAAAATTCGAGTTCCCAGTCCAGTGGGGCGCCGACCTGCAATCGGAGCACGAACGGTATCTTACTGAAAAGCACTTCAACTGCCCGGTGATCGTGCACGACTATCCACGCTCGATCAAACCGTTTTACATGCGTGTGGGCGACGACCACCGAACGGTCCGTGCGATGGACGTGCTGGTGCCGAAGGTCGGCGAGATCATCGGCGGCAGCCAGCGCGAAGAACGGATCGACGTGCTCGAACAGCGGATGAGAGAACAAGACCTGAACCCGGACGACTATTGGTGGTATCTGGACCTGCGTCGCTACGGTACGGCGCCTCACTCCGGTTTCGGGCTGGGGTTGGAGCGAGCGATACAATTCATCACCGGCATGGCGAACATCCGCGACGTAATCCCGTTCCCCCGCACGCCTGGCAGCGCGGAGTTCTGAAGTCCAGCGAGCCGCAGGGTTCATCCCGGCGCAGGGACAAGCCCCGCGGCTCGCCGTGCAAGTACGACGAACTAAATGAGGAGTTTCACAAACGCGAGCACTCCCAGCAGGCAGGTCACAGTGCCCACGCTTGCACGCATGACGTTCTCCGGCAAGTGTTTTACAGTCAATGTTGCGACCGGTACGGAGAGTATCGCTCCGGCGGTAAGCGGCACGGCAAGCAGCCAATCGATCCGCCCGTAGATAAGCATGTAGGCCGACAGCCCGACAAAACACGGCAGCGCCTCGGCCAGCGAGGTAATAGCAACGGCGTGTTTCGGCGACATGCCGGAGACGACCTGCCCGGCGGTGACTAGCGGTCCATAGCCGCCGCCGCTCAGTCCCTTGTTGAACGCCGCCACCGCACCGAGTGCAACCAAGTGACCGCGGCGATATTTCAGTTGCCTTCGGATGGTCGCCAACGTAGTCACACCCACCGAGAGGATAATGACCGAGATTATCGCAGTGAGCCAGAATTTCGGTATGCTTATGGCGAGTGTCACTGCGGCCACGGCGCCGACGATGCTAAGTGCGGAAAGCAATATCAGGGTGGTTCGCACCCGCCGGTCGCCGAGCAGGTCGATGTTGCCGTCGCGATGGTGCATAACTGCGGCGCTGATGCCGGTGACAAACTCGCTGAACAGTACGCATGGCACGATTTGCAGCGGTTCGAACCCTGCCAACAGCAGCAGCGGGGTGAGCGTTGTGCCGTAGCCCATACCCAGACTGGAGTCGATGTACTCGCATGCCAGTGCGGTCAGGAAGACGGCCAAAATTACCCCGGCTCCGAGCCGGTCGGCAAAATTCGGCATCACCTGCCACTGCGGCGCCGCCGCCTGAATCCCCAGCAGAACGATTATAGCCAAGACCACCGCCGCCCAGATACGGACCCGGCGTCGGCGGATGCCCGGCAGTTGGGCCAGCTTGTTGATTACGGTCGTGTTAAGCACTTTTGGACTCCTTTTTGTGTATATTTGCATTGTTGCGTATGTGGTAATGCAAACGTCGTACCGATTCGTCATTTAGCCACCGAACTAGTACCAAAACACCGCCGAATTAGTTGCAATATATCAGGGGAAATCTAGTGGTGCCGGCGTCTCGCCGGTGGCACATAAGTATGGGTACTGCCACAAGTTGCGTCACACCGGCGAGACGCCGGTGCCACTGTGTTGCTGCCAACACTTCCCGTCATATGTGCTGGACATGACTTGTGATATATGCTAGAATTGCCATGTAATACCACAGGAGGTCGCCAGTGAAAAAATTCCAAGCCGTGCTGCTGGGCGTCTGGCAAGAAGCGTGCCGGCACATCGAAATCGACGAATCGACCAAGACCATCGCCGCCATGCTGGTCCGGCACATGCCGATCGAACGGCTGCTGGTGCGTAGGATCGACACCGAGCGATCCTGCCTGGAAACCGTGGCCGCCGAATCGGTCGCCGCAGGGCGCCACGGCGGTGACACCCACACCGAGTGTTCGGCAAAGGAAATGAAAAGATTGCTTCGGTGGTGCAAGCAAGGCAAGGTCGCACAGTTGGGCGAACTTGCCTCCCGCGACCTCGGCTTGGGGTTCATCGTGCCGGACGATATCCACACCGATGTGTTGGCCGGCCCACTCGGCGATCGGAACAACTGCGGCGGAGTACTGGTATTGGTCGCACCGCCGGGTCGTACGTTCGACGCCCGGAATAAAACCCTGGCGGGTGTGCTGCTCGATCCGTTCTCGGTCACACTGGACAACGATCGCCGGCTGCGTGAGATGGCCGCATTGCGGGAAGCAGCCGAGGCCGATAAAAATTCGCTGCTTACGCGCCTTGGTCGCAAGAAGCTAGGCGATACGATCGTCGGTGCGGACTCGGGATTGCACGCAGTTATGGAGCGGGTGGAGTTGGTCGCTCGTTCCGACGTGCCAGCGCTTATCTTCGGAGAAACCGGCACGGGCAAGGAGTTGATTGCCCGGGCCATTCACACCCGATCGCCACGTGCCGCGGGGCCGGTTATCCGTGTAAACTGCGGTGCAATTCCACCGGAGTTGATCGATTCCGAGCTGTTCGGCCACCAGCGCGGCGCGTTTACCGGTGCGGTCGAGTCGCGTAAGGGCTGGTTCGAGCGGGCCGACGGTGGCACGCTGTTTTTGGATGAGATCGGCGAGCTGCCGCCGGCCGCGCAGGTCCGACTGCTGAGGATTCTTCAGGACGGCGACCTGGAGCGGGTCGGCGGCCAACACCACGTTCACGTAGACGTGCGGATAGTAGCCGCCACGCACCGCGAGTTGTCTGTGATGGTTTCCGAAGGCAAGTTCCGCGAAGACCTTTGGTACCGGATTGCGGTATTCCCGATCTTCCTGCCGCCGCTGCGTGAGCGTTGCGAGGATATCCAGGAGCTTGCCCGGCATTTTGCCCGGCGCGCCGCCACACGCTTCGGGCTGCCGCCGACAATGCCGACCCCGGAAGACATCACACGGTTGGCGTCTTACTCTTGGCCGGGCAACGTGCGGGAATTGGGTACGGTGATAGATCGTGCGGCGATCCTG
>DAOWNK010000113.1 GCA_030642635.1 Pirellulales bacterium | reverse complement strand
CGCCTGTGATCGTTAGTCCTTCGATTACCATTTGTGTCGGTTCCTTTTGGTTTATAGTAATCAAACCTCGTTCCCAGGCTCTGCCTGGGAACGGACTGTTTTGCGGCTCGTCCTGGGAACGTACTGTGTTGCGGCTCTGCCTCGCAACGGGAGCAGGCGGAGCCTCGGGGGCAGTGCGTTCCCAGGCGGAGCCTGGGAACGAGGGGTACCCCGAATCCCGAATCCCGATCCCCTATTCCCGATCCCCTATTCCCGATCCCCTATTCCCAAATTATGATCCCGGTCGAGGTACAAGTTTGCCCAGGACGACGTGTCTTTCAACTCGGCGTTGTATATGATCACCGGGCGGTCGAGCATCTGCTCCGACTCGCCGTAACATTTTAACCGCTGATAGGCTCTTGCCCAGAGGCACTCCTTGTCGTCCAGTTCGCATCGTCCGTCGGACGAACCGCCGCAGGGTCCGTTGCGGGCGGATTTCGAGCAGGCGGTGTTCGGGCAAAGGTACGCACACTCCGGCAGGCAGCAATCGCCGCAGTCCTTGCAGCCGTACATCAGCAGCTTCATGTGCTTCTCCTTGAAGCGTGCGAGCCGGCCCAGTATGCCCGGCTTTTTGTCCCAACGAGCGAAAAACCACTTCAGCAGTCCCCAAAACCGTTTGTCGCGTGTGAATGCCAGACTGTGAACCAGACGCGAGAGCCGGTAGTTGAAGTTCACCTCTTTCGACCGCGGCGGTTTTTTTAGTGAATCGAGGTATTCCGGGTTGATCCGGCCGGGGTCGCTCAGCCCTGTGGCCGGGTCGTGCTCGAACAGGAAAAACTCGTCCGGCTGCGCGAACTGAATCTCCTTGATAAAGTCTCGCCAGTCGTTCTGGCCGAAACTCTCGGCCATATCGACTATTTTGCCGAAGGTTTCCGGCTTGGCCATCCCGCCGAGATACCCGGCCGTGAAACCGAGTCCCTTGAACACGGCCAGTTGCTTGGCGGCAAACTCGCGGAAGAAGCCGCGGCCCTTATCTTCTCCGGCGGCGTATTTGTTGACGACCTCCAGCAACTCGTCGCTAACCACGCAGCCGGCCAGCTTGCCGCTGTTGAACAGCTTGGCGACGCCCTTGGTCAACAGGTAGACGTTTCCGATGATCGGCACGTCCAGGCCTTGCAAGTCGAGATACAGCTTGACCTCGTGAAACTTCCGCATATCGTAGCCAAGCTGCGGGATGACCCACTGTGCACCGGCTGCGATTTTCCGTGCCAGTTTGAAGTACTGCGGCAGCAGCTCGCGCTCGTGCCGCTTAAACGGCGAGACCACACACCCGATGTAAAAGTCCGCTTTCGGCAGGGTTTCCATCTTGCCGCGACGGCCGGGCACCTCCAGGCCCTCGTTCATCGCCACAAGCAGCGCGATCAGGCTAATCGAATCCAGATCGAACACGGGGTCTGCCGTTCCGCCGAATCCGGTGGTTGGGTAATCGCCGGTTATGGCCAGGATGTTATTGCAGCCCTCCGAGGCGTATCGCCATGCGGCCGCCTCCAGACCGTTGCGATTCAAATCCTTGCAGGTCAGGTGCAGCACGAGCCGCGAGTGGTGATCTGCCACCAGCCCTGCCAACCAGTCGGGCGGCAGCATTGGCCCGCCGCCGGGGTTATCGGTGACAGATACCCAGCCGAAGCGTGGATCGTTCAGAAACGCCTGCGCATGGGCGACCACATCGCCGGCAGAAACCGGTTCCGCAATACCACGGCTAGTGACCACCTCCGCACCGTAGTAGAAACGGCCGCCGGTGAGCATTTCGCGGTATGTTATGTCTTTTTCGGGAACGGTCATTTTACTCGGCCAGTTTTCTGGCCATGGCCACCGCTGCACTGGCGTTGTCGCTGTAGCCGTCGGCACCGATCTCGTCGGCGAATTCTTGCGTGATGGGCGCGCCGCCGATCAGCACCTTCGTATTGCTGCGGATGCCGGCCTTCTGGAGCGCCTCGATAACGGTCTTCATCATGGTCATCGTAGTGGTAAGCAGCGCAGACAGCGCAACGATAGTGCCGTCCTTTTCTTGTGCGGCCTCGACGAATTTTTCAGGCGGTACGTCGACTCCCAGGTCGACGACTTGGAACCCGCCGCCTTCGAGCATCGAGGCGACCAGGTTCTTGCCGATGTCGTGCAGGTCGCCCTGTACGGTGCCGATCACCACGCGGCCGGTCGACTCCACACCGGCACTCACAAGATGTGGCGTGAGAATTTCCAGCGAGGTTTTCATCGCCCTGGCGGCGATCAGCAGCTCGGGAACGAAATACTCGTTGGCCTCGAACCGTTTGCCGACCTCGTCCATGGCCGGGATCATGTGTTTCTGTACAAGTTCGTTCGGATCGACCTTTGCCTCCAGCGCGGCATTGGTTACTTCTTCCGCCTTTTTGGCATTTCCGGTCAAAATTGCGTCGTAAAGTTCCGCAGGATCGGCCATAAATTGCTCCTTAAATCCAGTGATTGCAGTCAGGAAGATAAATTACAATCGTTCTATGATAATCATTTAGTGGCCGGTGCACCAGTGGCTCAGAGCCGCTTGCGGCGTCACTAAAGTTTCCACAATCCGCCTATTTTGACACCTTGTTCAGAAAAAACACCCACTTCGGGCTATAATCCCTATTGCACTTCTGTGCAAGCATTGCTACCTTGCATAATGTATTAGAGTATTCAGTCGTGGCTCCAGGTCACATCAATATGCTCGTTTTGTCGCGAAAAGTCGGCGAGAAAATCCTCATCGGAGACAACATTGCGGTCACAGTGGTCCGCGTTGCGCAAGGGATTGTACGTATTGGTGTCGATGCGCCGAAGAGCCTGTCGATCGTCCGCGATGAGATCAAAGAGCGAGCCGACGGCGATGGCCGGGAATCCCTTGTAAAGCCGCGACCAGTGGTCGTGGATCCGGTGGTCGTGGATCGCTCGACCAGCGGCCGATAATCCTATCAACCGCAACCACTGGTCGCGGCTTTACATGGAGCGGACATCCAACTCCTGCGGGGCGTCACGGACCTCTAAAGTCCCATGCCGTTCGAGGTGCTTCTGTAGCCGGGCAACCTTCTCGACGGCCGACAATTCGCCTGGGGCATTCGCACCGGGCGGCAGGCCCCAGTGGATACGCGTCCCTCCGCGGGTCAGCAGCGTGTAGCTGAACTCCCGCCCAATGCCGGTCTGCGACGGAATGATCTGCGATAGCTTCAGTTCGTTCCAAACGTTGCTCAAAGCGGCGGCGATCTCCGCGCCGCCGACCACTCGAGTGTCGCCCCAACTCTCGCCGGTTATGCCGACCGGGGCGGTGTCGATGCCGACCAGGCATGGGTAACGGCTCGCCTCAATCGGCGAGAAGTCATCGACCGGCAGCAGCACACCTCCGGCGTCGACCGGGAACAGACCGCCGGGAACCTCGACCATGCAGACCGGCCGGCGATAGATTACCTCGACGCACACCCGGGCCGGATGGCGCTTCGTTACCTGAGACACCTTGGCAATCCACGGGTGCATTGAGAACGCGTCGGCCACGCGCTCGGTCAGATTGTCATCCATGATCGACAACGGACCGGCCAGCGATGCGCTGCGGAATACTTCGGTGCGAATGTCGGTATGAATCCAGTCGGGCGTGGGTGTGATCTGAACATCTTGCGGCGTGAGGATGTAACTGTCGGACGAGAGCACGTTGGGGCGAACCTTCTGCCATACCGCGTACCCGCCGGCAAGCAGCACGGCGGCCACCACGCCGACGATCAACATCGGCCGGCCCGGGCCGAGTATGATCGCCAGGAGTTTTTCCAACCTGGCAAGGAAGGAATGCTTCCGTTTCTTTTTAGCTGTGCCCATGGGGAGATTTTTGTTGCTGCATGTTCCCGTTTAGCCGCCGTGCTTGCACGGCGCGTGAAGCAATCTGATCACTGATAGCTGATAGCTGATAGCTGACAGCTTGCCTACCAAATCTCAAGCTCTCGTTCCAACTCAACGCCGAGCCGATCGTGGACCTGTCCGCGAACCAGATCGATAAGCCGCAGGACGTCTTGGCTGGTGCATTCCGGTTCGGCGACGATGAAGTTGGCGTGCCGGTCGCTTACCACGGCCCCTCCGATTCTGGTTCCTTTCAGTCCGGCCTCTTCTATCAACTCGCCGGCGCCGGCGCCGCGAGGATTGCGGAACACACAGCCGGCACACTGGTGTCCCATCGGTTGTGCGGCTTTTTTTGCGATCCAATGTTTCTGCATACGTTTGGCCAACTCCGTCGGATCGTCCTGTTCAAGCTGAAAATCGGCCTCGAGTATAACCAGTTCGTCGAGGTTGCTCCGTCGGTATGCAAAGTCGAGTTCGTCGCGCCCACGGCAGTAAACTTCGCCGGTTTGCGAGACGACCGTTGCCTGTGTGGTCCATTGCCCGATGTCGCTGCCGGGAACGCCGGTGTTGCCGAACAGCGCGCCGCCGATGGTGCCCGGGATGCCGACCAGCGCCTCCAGGCCGGCCAGCCCACGGTGGACTGCCGTAGTGACAACGTGTCCCATGGCGGCGCCGGCGCCGGCGGTAATCGAGCGGTCCTTAACGTCGATTTTGGCGAAGGCTGGTGCAACCAGACGGACGACCACGCCCGAGACGCCCTCGTCGCGGACGAGTATGTTCGACCCGCCGCCGAGCAGCCGCACCGCGATGCCTTCCTCGTGGCAGCGTCGAATCAGGTCGATCAGTTGATCGGGGTCGTCCGGTTCGGCGAAATACTCCGCCGGACCGCCAAGTTGGAACCAGGTGTGCATCGCCAGCGGCTCGTCGCGCCGCACAATTTTTTCAAAACCGGTCGGAAAACTCATGGTAGTTAAAAATCCTTATGTAAGTCAGAATGTAAATGCTAACATATTGGATATACCCCAGAAACAGTGGCTGGGGGCTAGGGGCTGGTATGGCCCGTCGCAATAAATCTGTCACTTGGGCTGTAGTGAGCGGTCAGCTATCAGCAGTCAGCTATCGACTCGAAACCCCGCAGAAAACGCTGTTTCCAGAGGCTGAAAGCTGATAGCTGAAAGCTTGCCGCCAAGTTTAAGATGTGACAGATTTTTTCGGATGAGTCATATTACACATTTACCGCAAACGGATATTTTCTATATCGCCGGCGCCCATGGTGACCAGTATGTCGCCTGGCGCCAAGGAGTTTTGTAGCAGTTTGACAATTTTTTCGGTGTCGTGGACGTTTGGGACCACAGTGCCACCACGGCGGACCGCTCGGGCAAGGTCGGCGGCGGTGACTTCACCACGTTTTGGTGTCCCTTCCCTGGCACGGAAAATCTCTGCTACCAACACCTTTTCGGCATTTTGAAGACTTCCGGCCAGCTCGTCCAGTAATCGCTCGGTTCGTGAGGCCTGGTGCGGTTGAAATACACACCACAGCCGGCGGCCGGGAAACATCCGACGAACGGCTTGGAGTGCGGCGGCGACCTCGGTCGGGTGATGGGCGTAGTCGTCGATCACCGCGACTCCGCCATAGGTGCCGCGGAGTTCCAATCGCCGGCGCAGGCCGGGAAAGTTGTTCAGTGCACGGGAGATTTCACGGCCGTGCCACAAATGGTCGTGCCACAAACGGCCGTGGCACTCAGTGTGGTTGTTTTTGTCTTTGCAATTTTCGTATGTCAAGGCGGCGGCCAGGGCGTTTAGTACGTTGTGCCGGCCGGGTACACGCAAATTTATATCGCACACGTGTACTCCGTGACGGTATATCTCGAATGTGTATCGTCCTAGCCGTGCAGACAACCCGACGGCAGACCAATCGGCGCCGGGGTCGATGCCGAAGGTTTTTACACGGCATGGCAGGCCGTCGGCAATCCGGCGTGTGACCGGGCAATCGTATCCGGCCAGCAACAAACCGTCGGGCGGTATGGACCCGGCGAATCGGCCGAACGCGGTCTGAAGTTGACCGGGCGAGTTGTAATAATCAAAATGGTCCGGTTCGATGCCCGTGATTACCGCAAGTTGTGGATGCAGGTGCAAAAAATTCGCCCGATATTCGCAGGCCTCGACCAGCATCAAATTACTTCCACCCGCCCGACCGCCGGAGGTTCGACCCAACGGCACTGCTCCGCACAAGACGGTCGGGTCGCGGCCGGCCTCGACAAGAATCGCGGCGGCCATGGCGGTGGTGGTCGATTTGCCGTGGGTGCCGGCGACCGCCAATGTATATTTTTCCGCACTGAGCCGGCCGAGCGTCTCGAAGTAGCTGTGCGTGGGGATGCCGAGTTCTGCGGCCCGTTGGAGTTCGGAGTTATCGGCGGGGACGGCGTCGCTGTAGACGACCAGTTCGGTTTTACTCGGCAGGTGTTCGGCACGGTGGCCATCGTAGAGTTGCACGCCGGGTAGTGCCTGTTGCAAGGTACGGTCGATTGCCCGATCCGAGCCGCTCAGTTCCCGGCCGTTTCCCAGCAGCACCTCCGCCAGTGCCCGCATCCCCGCCCCGGCGATACCGACAAGGTGTGCCCGGCGCGACTCAAGGCAACTCGCCTTACATGATGTCGTAGACTGTGAGCGTGATACGATTTCAGTCATGCGGTAGAAAACTCCATTTTCATCACAGGGATCATATGCTAGAAGCCGAATCAGGTCAATGGATAGCCGTAAATGGTGGTTTGCCGGAAGCTGTAGGCAACTTGCCAATGGCGTTCGCCGAGCTTATACTTAGTTTGTGCGTTAAGGAATTAGCGTCTGTTTGACCATGTTGCGAAAGGCATAACCTTCATGATCGACCAAACTACCATTACACATGCGGCCGGTCTGCTGTTAAATGCTGCCCCAGTTGGATCTGAGGTTATCCTTTTCGGTTCGCATGCACGTGGCGATGCTGGTCCTGATAGTGACCTCGATTTTCTGGTAATTGAGCCGGAGGTGACATCCAAACACGACGAGATGGTTCGGCTTCGTGACGTATTGCGGCCGATGTGTGTGCCTGCAGACGTGTTGGTAACAAGCCGAAGGGTTTTCGAAGACTGGCGTGAGACGCCTAACAATGTTCTCTACGAGGCATGGAAAGAAGGTCGTGTTTTCAATGAAGTGGGATGAACAGGCCGAAAGGCTGTGGCGCAAAGCCGAGGAAGATGCGGAGGCGATGAGGATTTTGATGGATGCCTCATCGTCTTCAGACGAAATCGTCGGTTTCCACGCACAACAAGCTGTCGAAAAATTGCTCAAGGCTTTGCTAAGCCATCGACGTGTTGCGTTCAGGAAAACGCACGATTTGACAGAACTGATTGATCTGTTGGCTGCCGACGGCATTTCCGTTCCGCCGGAAATTGCTGAGGTTCGTCGGCTTGGTCCCTATGCTGCCGAGTTTCGATACGAAGATATTCCTGTCGGTTCGACGAAACCTTTTGATCCGGCATGGGCAGCGGAGTGTGTTTGCAAGACGAAAGCATGGGTCGAACGGCTCATTTGTGAATCTGGTGGCGGTAAATGAATGCATGCGTTCATTTCACCCCGTCAATCCGCCGAACCGCCGGTCGCGCTCGGCGAAGCTGCAGATCGCCGTGTGCAGTTGCAACTCATCGAACTCCGGCCAACATAAATCGGTTACCCAAATCTCCGCATAGCTGATCTGCCAGAGCAGGAAGTTGCTCACACGCAACTCGCCGGCGGTGCGAATCAACAGGTCCGGCTCGGGCATACCGGCCGTGTACAGGTGCGACTCGACGGTTTCCTCGGTCACATCGTCGGGCGTCAACTTGCCGGAGCGGACCTCCTCGGCGATGCTTCGAGCGGCGTCGGCCAGTTCCGCCCGGCTGCCGTAGTTGATCGCCAGGCACAGCCGCAAACCGGTGTTTTTGCGGCTAAGCTCGACGGTCTTGTCGATCTCCCGCAGCGCCTCGTCGGAGATGCCCGCACGGCGGCCGATCATCGCCACGCGGATGTTCTGCTCGAGGATGGTTGTCCGCTCCTCGATCATGTACTGTTCGAGCAGGTGCATAAGGAATTCGAGTTCCTCTGGCGGACGCTTCCAATTTTCGCTCGATAGGCAGTATAGCGTAAGTTGTTCGATTCCAAGCCGGGTACACTCTTCGATAATGCGTCGGACACTTGCCACACCGCGCCGGTGCCCCTCGATCCGCGGCAATCCCTGCTGCTGTGCCCAGCGTCCGTTGCCGTCCATAATCACGGCAATATGCCGCGGCATCTTCTCCGGCGGAACGTCCAGCGGGGCGGCGGTTGGATTCGTCATGGTATCATAAAGCCGCGACCGGTGGTCGCGCCAATGCTGCTGGAAATATTAACGTGTGTGGCGCGACCACCGGTCGCGGCTTTATGAGGTCATGTTCGCAGGAATTACAAAAACATCGTCTGCTCCCGATCCGGGCCGACCGAGACGATCTCCACCGGCCGGCCGACGAGCCGGCCGATCCGTTCGATGTACTGCTTCGCACTGGTCGGAAGATCATTGAAGCGGCGAACTTCCGTGATTTCCTCTTGCCAACCCGATACGGTTTCATAAATCGACGCCACACGGCGAAGGTCGTCGACATGGCTGGGGAAGTCGGTTGTCCGCACGCCGTCGATCTCGTATACGGTGCAGATTTTCAGTTCCGGCAGCGTGCTGAGCACGTCCAGAAGCATAACGGACAGCACGTCGACACCGCTTAAGCGTGCGGTGTATCGTGCCGCCACGGCGTCGAACCAACCGCACCGGCGCGGACGCTTGGTCACCGTGCCGTATTCGTTCCCACGGTTGCGGATGAGCTGCCCGATTTGGTTGTCTTGCTCGGTGGGGAACGGTCCGCCGCCGACCCGGGTGTTGTACGCTTTGATAATCCCGATCACCTTGTCGATGTATCGCCCCGGCACTCCCGAGCCGGCCGACGCGCCCACGCCCGAACTGTTGCTGCTGGTGACGAAGGGGAACGTGCCGTGGTCGATGTCCAGCAGCGCGCCCTGGGCACCCTCGAACAACACGCGGCGATCGGCCTCGACCGCGTCGAGCAGGAAGGCCGTCGTGTCGGCAACGTGCGGCGCCAACCGCTCGGCGTAGGCGTGATACTGGTCGAATATCTCTTGGGCGTCGAACCGGACGTCGGCCGAAAGTGCCGTGAATACTTCGTTCTTCGCGCGCACGATCCGTTCGATCCGCCCACGGAAGTCGGGCCGATACATGTCGCCGATGCGCACGGCCAGCGAGCGGCCGACCTTGTCGCGGTAGCAGGGCCCGATCCCCCGCATCGTGGTGCCGATGGCCTCGTCCCCGCCGCACGAATCGAGGAGCCGATCCTCCTCGAAGTGCCACGGCAGGATCACGTGGGCCCGGTCGCTGATCATCAGGTTTTTGGCCACCACGACACCCCGAGCCGTCAGGGAGTCGATCTCGTCGAGCAGGCTCCCCGGGTTGAGCACGACGCCTCCGGCCACGACACACTGCACCTGGGGCCGGAAGATCCCACTGGGAATGAGAGAGAGTTTGTAGGTCTGATCGCCGGTCACGACCGTGTGCCCGGCGTTCGCCCCCCCTTGGTAGCGGACGACAATGTCGTGCTGCTCGGTGAGGATGT
>DAOWNK010000112.1 GCA_030642635.1 Pirellulales bacterium | reverse complement strand
TCGTAACGGAAGATGCGTCCGTTAGGAATATCCGTCCAGTAGAGCCGTTTCTCGGTAGGATGCCAGAGCGGATTTTCACCGGTCTTGCATGAATAGTCGGCAATTAGTTCAACTTGCATATGGCCCGTCGCAATAAATCCGTAGCGTGGGTTGTAGTGAGTTGTCAGCGGTCAGCTATCAGCTCGAAACCCCGCAGAAAACGCTGTTTCCAAAGACTGAAAACTGATAGCTAAAAGCTGACCGCCAAGTTTAAGATGTTGCAGATTTTTTCGGATGAGCCATATTCTACCTGTTTTTCCAGTCGATCCCGGCCATGGATGCCAGGGCCAGTTGCAGCGCATGGGTGCCGTCCCGTCCGTGGCCGTTGGCCTGAAGCGAGAGGTACAACTGGTTTGCCAACGCCAGGCCCGGCAGCGAGAGTCCAATCCGTCGCGACTCGTCCAGTGCAATACCCATGTCCTTTATAAAGTGTTCTACAAAGAAGCCGGGATCAAAATTGTTGTCGATGATTCGAGGCCCCAGATTCGATAGCGACCAGCTTCCGGCGGCGCCGGATGCAACCGACTTCATCACGGTCTCCAAGTCCAATCCGGCCTTATAAGCGTACAGCAATCCTTCACAAACTCCGACCATGTTGGAGGCGATCAATATCTGGTTGACCATTTTGGTGTGTTGTCCGGCGCCTGCCGCTCCCTGATGTACGACGGTCTTGCCCATCGCCTGCCAACACGGTTGCAGTGCCTCGATGACCTTCGCATCGCCTCCAATCATAATCGACAGTTGTGCCTGGCGTGCACCGACGTCGCCGCCGGAGACGGGAGCGTCGACGGCGTGAACACCGAGTTCGGCCGCCTTTTGGGCAATTTCCACCGCCAACGACGGCTCGCTGGTCGTCATATCGACAACGATGTTTCCTGCGGCACACCCGGACAAAATACCGTCAGCAGCTAAAATTACACTACGAACGTCCGGCGGATATCCGACGATTGTGAAGACCGCGTCGGATGCCTCGGCTACGGCCTTTGGGCCGTCGGCCCAATTGGCGCCCTTTTTAAGGAGCTTTTCCGCTTTTTCCTTCGTGCGGCTATAAACGGTGACGGGAAAACCCGCATCGAGCAGATGTCCACACATGCTCGATCCCATCACTCCGGTGCCGATCCACCCGATCTTGGTCTGGCCGGGAACTACTTTCATTATTGACATCGGTTGTGTTACTCCTTGAAATGGAAATTTCTGCCGTGGTCCGTTTACTTTTACCTTGACAATACCGGTCTTATTGGTGCCGTGTCAATGAGGAATTGCGTCAATTCAGTTAAAGCTTTGCGTCACCAAAACCATAATGCCTACACAACGGCACCGAGGGAAACAATAACGATCATAACATTTCAGCCATATGAAATAGTGGCAACATTTTTGCCCGTTTAGCCGGCGTGCTTGCACGCCGTATGAAGTAAGCAAAACGTTATCCGAAAAAACCAGCCGGCGTGCAAGCACGCCGGCTAAACAAGGGAAAGACGAGGCCGTCAAGCCAAGCGAAAGAAAGTGCCCCCACTAGGAATCGAACCTAGAACCCCGTGATTAAGAGTCACGTGCTCTGCCAATTGAGCTATAGGGGCAAGTGTTTTTCATATCATATTATGATCGTCGTCGGATGCAAGGGGGGCTACTCAGGCTCCTGCATATCGAGCTGTCGCATCTTGCGATACAGGTTCGAGCGGTGCAGTCCCAGCAGTTCGGCCGCGCGGCTCATGTTGCCGGCGGATTGCTCGATTGCCCGGCGGATGTATTCTGCCTGAAATCGTGTCGTCGCATCGGTCAATGAACCTTCCGGGGGTGCCACTGCCGGCTTGTCCGGCAGTGCACGGTTGGACAAGCCAACCGTGGCACCCGTGGCGCCGCCGCGAGGCGAGAGTATAAACGCCAGGTCGTCCGGGTCGATCTTCTCCTCGACAGAGAGGTACGCCAGCCGTTCCATCATATTGCGCAGCTCGCGGACGTTGCCCGGCCATGGGTGGCCGGTCAGCCGTCGCTTTGCCTCGGCGGTAAACTTCGGCACACGGCGTCGTGCCCGACGGCAAAAATCGTCCAGAAAATGCTCGGCCAACAGCAGTACGTCGGCGCCGCGCTCGCGCAACGGCGGCAACTCCAGCGTGACTACGTTCAGTCGGAAGTAAAGGTCCTCGCGGAACCGCTTCCGGAGGACCATCTCTGCAAGGTCCTGGTTGGAGGCGGCCAGCACCCGGGCGTCGGTTTGGATCGTCATCGACCCGCCGACTCGCACCAGCGTCTTTTCTTCGAGCACCCTGAGCAGTTTGGCCTGGTTGCCGAGGCTCAACTCCCCGATCTCGTCGAGCAGCAGCGTTCCGCCGTCGGCCAGTTCGAACTTGCCTTGGCGTGACTCGACCGCGTCGGTGAACGCACCTTTTTCGTGCCCGAACAACTCGCTCCCGGCCAAGGTGTCCGGGATCGCCGCGCAGTTGACGGCGATCAGCGGCCGGTCTCGGCGGCGGCTCATGTAGTGGATCAAGCTGGCCACGACCTCCTTGCCCGTGCCGTTCTCGCCGAGCAGTAGTACGGCCAGATCGGTATCGGCCACACGTCGGACGGTCGAGCGGAGCGCCTCGATTGTCGGGCTGTTGCCGATAAGCCGTACCCGATCTGCCGCCTGCTGTGCTAGTTGTCTGTTGGCCGAAAGCAGTTTCCGGCGGTCTTGGACGTTTTCCAAGGCGATCGCCGCGTGTGCCGCCAATTCGACCAGCGCCGTCTCGTCCTCGTCGGTGAACGTGCCGGAGCGTTTGTTGATTACCTCGAACGCCCCGAACAACTCGCCCGTGCCGCCGCGAAGCGGTACGCACAGCAGCGTGTTTGTTTTATATTGAAGCTGCGCGTCTACATGATGGTCTACGACTTCGGGTTCAGTTTCCGCGTCTACTCGCAGTGGCCGTCCGGTTTGGACGACCCGGCCGACCACACCGCGGTCGTCTGGTATCCGCAGTTCGTCCTGCTCGATTCCCAGTGCCGGCCGGCCGAGGAGCAGCTTGTTTGGTTTATCCCACAGGAAGATACTTGCCCGATCCGCCTCCAGCAGCCTGGTAGCCGCCTCGGCCATCTGTGTAAGCAGCGGCTCGAGCTGGTGTGTCCGGTTCCACCGCCCGGCGATATCCAGTACGGCTTCGAGGCGTCGGATTCGGCGTCGGTCGCGGTCGCCTTGAGAGGGTGTTGTATCTTGCACGGTGAATTTATTGCGAGTGTCCGAGAATTGAACACACCGATGATATATTATTTAGCCCAGTCCAAGAGAAGTTTTACTATAGGCAGCATGAGAGCACATGTTATTCCAATCAAGCATGGAAACAGGAGAAACAGAATCGACCAAGCCGGAGACCCTATGTTTCTCATTCTCATACCACTGCCTGTTTGCTTACATTTTGGATGCTGATCTTCGGGTCAGGGTTTTGTGGAGGAATGGGCAGCCCTTGTTCTGTTAAGAGTTCTACGTGCTCCTTCATTCCCCATTTTGCTTGGTATAAGCAATCTTCTACAGAATGTCCGATCCCGGTAAAACCTTCCAGATCGGGAGAATAAAACCCGAAATAATCAGGCTCTTCGGTGGCTTCAATAATTAGTGAGTACGGCAGTTCAATCATGTCGGAGTCCTCTTCACTTTGAACGAATCCCAGCAGCTTTCAAAATGCTGTGGCAGGTGCCGGTTGGCACTTCTTTCGCTCCATGATAGTCAACACGAATAAGCTTGTCCCATTCGGTCTTTCCATAGTACCGGATTGACCCTTTTTGCTTCACGATAGCGAAGTCGTTCTTTTCCAGGAGCCGGACCAGTTCGCTAAACTTCACGCTGAACCTCCATTAGACCTAATGTCTAGGATATCATCTTCCCTCACATCAGGCAAGATGCTGTGCACGGCGCGTGAAGTAGCCAATCGCCCGAGACGCGCTTGGTAAGCCAAGCGGCTAAATGGATTTTGTTTGCAAAACAGCGCCTTACACCGTGGCCGCCGCCACTTCGGCCTCGGGGTGGTTCTCCGAGCGGCTGGTGTCCAGCGTCATCCGTAGCGTGACGCCCCAGCGGCCGGCGGCGTCGGCCTCGACGTGCCAGTGAGGTATTACGGCAACCGACTGGTGGATCAACTCGAACCCGCCCTCCGACTGGCTTACCGTCTCGACGGGGAACGTCCAGAAGTGCGTCGGGCGCGATGTACTCAGGCCGACGTCTATACCAAGGTACTCGTCGGTCAGTGCGAGTTGCTTTACATCGATCAGGTCCAACTTGACGCCGAGTTGCCCGAGTTGTTCGCCGTCGCCGTCGTGGAAGTATCGGTCGATGTGGCCTGCCGGCATTCCGGCGAAGTTCAACTCGACGGCGAAGTGCAGCGAACGGTCTTGCGGCAGATTCTCCAGCATGTAGGCGATCTCCAGCGTCGTCCTGCCGGCGTCCAGAGTGAGCGCCTTGGTGATACGGATCGGCACGTCGAAAACGGTTCCTTCGCGTGAGAGTTGTACCTGGATGCGTTCGGGGTTGCGGCGCACCCGAGCCTCGTAGCGACCCCGTGCGAAATCGCCTTGTGCGACGGCTTCGCCGGAAACGACTGCATCGAGCGTGGCGTCGTTCTCGTAGAACAAGTCCACGAGACTCTTGCGCGGATGATCGTCGTACTGGAGCCGCTTATCAAGGTCGTCCTGCTTAAAGATCACACGGTCGTGGATACTTTCGCACTGTCCGTTGTCGCCCTCTGCCCCGGCCAGGACTTTTCGGTGATATGCCTCCGGTTTTCGTGTGAAGGCAGCCAGCAGATTGTGTTTGATTTTTCGCACGTCAAGCTCGTAAAGCATTCCGCCGCGGCCGGGGTCGATAAGCGCGACCAGCTTGTCGTTGGCCAACCGGACTTCCTGTCGGGCGTCGAAGTTGAAGTCGCCGGTAACTGCCTCGACCCAGTTCTCCGGCCGCCCGGCCGCTTGGTCCAAGAGGTTGTCGGCGGCGATCAGGTTCCGATAGACGGCGTTGCGCAGGTGCGGCAGATAAATACCGCCGAACGCACCGTGCCAGTACCCGCAGTTGCACTGCCCGCGATATAACTCGGCCCGTGCCTGGTCGAGGATTTTACCGGCCCCTCCCAGTTCGACGGCCTCTTTCAGCCGCCGGCTTACCATCATCATTCGGGCGTACATCTCGTCGGCTTCCGGGTACTTGATCCTGAAGTTTCGCCAAAAACCGCCGCGGACGAACCGTTGCAAGGTGGCCCAGCGGGGGTCGTCTTTCATCTCGTGTGCGATTCGCTCGTACTCGACAAGCTGCTCGACCGGCAGCGCCCATTCTGTCATCTCGCGGTAGCTGCTGTCCGGCAGGTAGACCTTGCCGACCGGCGGCAAGTTGTCGATCGCCTCGGACGGCGTAGTCACGTTGATCCAATTCTGGTTCTCGGCCAAGGCGCCGAAGAACCGCTCCAGCCAACCGTCGTCGTAGACGTGTTTGTGGGTTTCGGGCCATGTGCCGAATTTCTCGCCGTCGTCGCCGAAAACCGCCACGGCATTGGGATGGCGCCGGGATACCTCGGCCAGGTGCTCGATGATTTGCTCAGGAGCACCGAACGGGATTAAGTATCGCAGCCGTTCGCTGCCTGGAAAGACCGACAGCGTTAGTCCTTCATCTTCTGTAATCAGGTGGCCGGTAAGCTCGGCGTCGGTCAAGCCGGCGTTTTTGAAGTGGAAGTCGTCCAGTATGGTGTACTCGATGCCGGCCTCGGCCAGGTCGCCGGCGAACGACTGCTCCCAGACGCGTTCCGGCATCCACATGCCGCGTACCTGTGCGCCGAAACGGCTTTCGAGCCATTGGGTGTATCGTCGAATCTGCCCGATGCGATCCCGGGCGGGGATCATCGCCAGGATCGGCTCGTAGAACGCGCCGCCTAGTATCTCGATCCGTCCTGCTGCAACCAACTCGGCGAGCCGGTCGACGTACTCGGGCCGGTTCGCCTCGAGCCATTCCATAAGCGAGCCGCTCGTGTGCAGTGCGATCTTAAGCGACTCGTATCGACTCAGCAGATCGAGAAACGGCCGGTAGCTGTCCTCGTAGGCCTGGGAGAAAACATAGTCGAAGTTGCCGGTCGGCTGGTGATTGTGCAGAGCCAGTATGAGTCGGACGGAGTCGGGCATGACAGGGTTGTGTTATTAGCGGGATGGAACTGATTGGTACTAGACCTTAATCGGCACTTATCTCCCAGTTTATCCAGTTTCCCTGGTCGGAATATTTTGTTGCTCGCGGGATTCAACCTCTATCTCCCGCAAGAACGCCGCGGCCTGCTCGGGCGGAACGGGGTTGATGTAAAAACCGGTACCCCATTCAAAACCGGCCGTCTTCGTCAAACTCGGTATAATCTCTATATGCCAGTGATAATGACTAAGTTCTTGCGTGTCAAAGGTGGCCGTATGGATTATGTAATTATACGCAGGCTGGTCCAACGCCGACTCTACCTTCGCAATCACCTGGCGCAGCACACCGGACAGTTCGTCAACTTCGCTTTTCCTGATGTTTTCGTAATGGCTGGAGTGCGTCTTCGGCAGTATCCAGGTCTCGAACGGGAACCGGCCGGCAAACGGCGAGAAAGCCAGGAAACCGGGCGTGTCCAGCACCACTCGCTTCTCGGTGGCCAACTCCTGCTGGATCATGTCGCAATAGACGCACCGACCGCGATAATTGTAAAATTCCAACGAACCGGTCATCTCCTCCCAAACGTTTATCGGCACGATCGGCGTGACGATAAGTTGGCTGTGCGTATGTTCCAGCGACGCCCCGGCCGCCGCGCCGACGTTCTTAAAAATCATCCCGTAAACGAACCGAGGGTCTTTCTTCAGGTCGACCAGCCGGTCGCGGTAGACCCAAAGCACCTCGCGTAGCTGCTCTTCGGACAGTTCTGATGTACTGACCAGGTGGTCGGGCGATTCGATGATGACCTCGTGGGCACCGACGCCCCGCATCGTGTCGTAAATGCCTTCGCCGCGCTTGTTCAGTTCGCCTTCGATCTCCAGGGCCGGGAACTTGTTCGGGATCACTCGCACCCGCCAGCCCTCGCGGTTCGGCGTCGAGCCGGGTTTGCGGTAGGCGAGAATTTCGTCGGGCGTGGCGTGCTCGTTGCCCTCGCAGAACGGGCAGAAACGGCCTTTCTGCCGCACCGGCGAGGTGTCGAAGTCGTGCGGCCGCTTCGCACGTGCAGAGGCGATAATCACCCAGCGGCCGACAATCGGGTCTTTGCGCAAGTCGGGCATAGATGGTTAGTGGTTAGTTTAGCCGGCGCGCTTGCACGCCGTGTGGTTTTTCCGGATAACGTTTTGCTTACTTCACACGGCGCGCTTGCACGCCGGCTAAACGGGCAAAAAATGTGGCCGCTACTTCATATGACTGAAATGTTACGGTCTTTCATATCTCAACGGCCATCAATATATTTTACCGTGTCATACGCAATGCCGCCACCCTATTGCCCAACGTCCGCCACCACTATACCCTGTTAACAATGCCCACCGACACCGACACTCTGCCAACTATCTTCCAGCGCCGTCGCGCGCGGCGGCTGGCATATTGGAACGGGGCGATCTGGGCGATCGGCAATGGACTGGCCAGCACAACGCTGGTCGTTTATCTCGCCTTGGAGTTGGGCGCCGGGCGAATCGGGCTGGGAATCAGCCTGATCCTGGCCGCCCGGCACATCGTCGGCGTGCTGCGGCTTGGAGCGCCTGCGGTGATCGGCCGGTTGGTCGATCGGAAGCGATTTTGCATCGGTGCGTTTCTGCTCGGTGCGTTGATATTGCTAACGTTGCCGTGGATCGCCGCGCCGGGACGACTACCGTCGGCCGGCGCGTCGCTTGCCGCGTTGGTCGTGCTTTGGTGTTTTTATCACCTGCTGCAATACCTGGGCACAATTGCACTGTGGTCGTGGCTGGCCGACCTGGTGCCGCTTCGGATTCGCGGCCGGTTTATCGGCCGTCGCGAGCGATGGATGGTCGCCGGCTGTGCGGCGGCAATGCCGGCCGGCGGACTGTTCGCCTTGTGGTGGAAACAAACGCATCTGCAACCGCAGTGGTGGCTGGGCTACGCAATTCCCGCCGCGCTGGGTGCGGTGCTTATGATCGCCGCACTGATTCCATTATGTAAGATGCCCACGGCGGTGCAAAGTTGGACTGTGCGACACGGGGCGACGCTTCGGGCAATGGTCGCGCCGCTGCGAGACGTCCGCTTCCTGTCGCTGCTGGCGTTCGGCTGCTGGTTTTCGTTCTTCAACGGCGTAACGCAATCCGCACAAAATATCTATCCTGTCCGTGTGTTGGGGATCAGTCTGTTCGTAATGCTCTCGCTGCAAACGTTTATGCGCGTCGGGCAGTTGAGCATTGCACCTCGGATTGGTCGCCTGGCCGACCGGTTCGGCAACCGGCCGGTGATGATGTTTTGTCTGTTGCTGGTCGCCGCCGGGCCGCTGTTTTACTTCCTCTCCACGCCGGCCGAGCGTTGGTGGTTCGCCGGTGCATGGGTGGTTTGGATTGCGTACGCCGGGTTGAACGTCTGTTTGCCGAACCTGATGCTGAAACTCTCACCCGGCGAGTCGAACACGCCGTACATCGCCGTGTATTTTACCGCCACCGGCTTGTGCTACGCGGCCAGCACGATCGTCGGCGGTGTGCTGTTCGACCGTTTTGCAGATTGCACGTTCACCGGTTTCGGTCGTATCGAGCTGAGTTTCTACCAGTGCACGTTCCTGTTCGGCTGGATTACCAGGAGTCTCGGCGTGCTGGTGCTGATGTTTGTGATTGAGGATCGCCCCAAGCCGCTTGCGGCTTCGCAGTAGGCCGCTTGCGGCTTAGCCCGGTTCTCCTGCCGAAATGGCAGGCCGGACCACCTTCACCAACCCTCTTAAAAACCGCAAATTCTCCATGGCAAAAATTCCGCCTGCGTTGTAAGATACTATAGGGGAACCGGTTATCGCCAATCCATTACAGCGCAGGCCCAAAAAATCCCGAAAGTTCCGCCCAGATGGCATCCAAATTGCACCATCAATAAGTAAACCACTACAAGCACATTCTGCCATATCATCCAATGTTGGTCGAATCGCCATCGCTGCTTATTACCGACGACGACGCGGGCTTCCGCGAGACGTTGCGGGGAATCTTCGAGCCGGAGGGGTTCAATACCCTGCTGGCGAGCGATGGCGAGGAGGCCCTGCACATCGTCCACAGCCGAGAGGTGCACTTGGTGCTGCTGGACATGCACATGCCAAAGCTAACCGGTCTGGAGACGCTCAGGCTGCTGAAGCAATTTCGCTCAATGCTGCCGTGCATCCTGCTCTCGGCCCAGTTAGACGATCTGCTGATAAAACAGGCCCGGCTTGCCAGGGCGTTCTCGGTGCTCGCCAAACCGGTCACGCTACGCCAGATTACCGGCGTTGTACACCAAGCGTTACAGCGGACGTACAACTACAGAGGGTGCGATCCCATTTAATCGCCGTGCTTGCCCGGTGCAAAGTAGCATTAGTATCTACACAAGTTTGCTAGC
>DAOWNK010000251.1 GCA_030642635.1 Pirellulales bacterium | reverse complement strand
GTCCAGTCATCATTCGTGATTTCTGGTGCATGTTAGGGATTTTTTCACAAGCTCTGAGTTGAATGATCGGGAGTGGTGCGTGTTCGTAGGGTTCATGATTTTCATGGCCTTCTTTATCCTTTGGCTTTGGGGGCTTCCTTTGGGTGAGGTAGAGAAAGGTGAGGCTCCTCGGGGTCGGCCGTTCAGTTGGAGCGAGACCCCAGAGGATGAGGAGTCCGGCAGGCCCTCGGATCTTTGGGTGTACATAATGGCCCAAGACTTCATTGAGAGCGAATTGGTTTCGCCTGGGACGGCCGAGTTTCCTCATTACAGGTACAACCCGGCAGTTAGGATTGTGAGACATGCCGGGGGTACGGATTATTCTGTGCAGTGTTATGTTGACTCTCAAAACAGGTTCGGGGGGACTGTGAGGACCTACTGGGTCGTAAAGATGAGGAATGCTAGGGGTTCCAAAGAGTGGTATCGGCTTGAGATTCGAGGTGGGGAGTAATCCACAAAACGCCGGTTTCCTCTATCCTTTGGTAGCCGGCGAATTATATACCATGGTCTTTGCAATCCATCGGAGTCCGCCGGACACCAATGGGAACCACCGGTTCCTTTGGAGAAGAGGCTACAATGAATCGTAGAGAATTGAAACCTAAGGTGGTCCAGGAGAAGGATGAGTTTTCCTCCTTCCTCCCTTCGGGTTGTGCTGTACTTGATTGCGTGATGGGTGGTGGTTACGCTGAAGGCAGAATTATTAACATAGTTGGTGATAAGTCAACTGGTAAGACTTTGTTAGCTATCGAAGCGGCTGCTAACTATGCTAAGAAATGGCCTAGCTCTGCTATTATCTACAATGAAAAAGCCGCGACCGGTGGTCGCGACACAATACACAAAGCCGCGACCGGTGGTCGCGGCCACACACTGTTAAACTACCGAAAGGCGTTGTCGCGACCACCGGTCGCGGCTTTATACCAGGAGCAAGCGATGAAGAACAAAAACATTATCTCAGCAGTAGCGGTATTATGCGTCTTGGCCTTAAGTTCCACGCTTCTCGCCGCGGATTTGAGCGATTCGGAGCTTTTCGGTGCGTTGAAGTCAGACAACGAGCCGGTTCGTTTGCGTGCAATCGACGCCTTGGGGTTGCGTGGCGGGAGGATTCCCGGGGCGGTCCCCGCACTAATCGAGCAACTCGACGACAGTTCGCCCATGGTCCGTGCCCATGCCGCACACGCTCTAGGACGGATCGGCCGGGCGGCCAAACCAGCCGCAGCAACGCTGGCAAAGCTGATCGGTGACGAAGATCCGCGAGTCCGACGCGCAGCGGCCCGGGCATACGGCAGAATCCGGCCTGGGCCGGAGGTATCCATCCCGTTGTTCAGCAAGTTGCTTAAAGAGTCCGAGCCGGAAGTTCGGGTGCACGTGATGGCTGCAATTGCCGAGGATGGCAAGGCGGCCGTGCCGGCGCTTACCAAGGCATTGGATCATAAGGACGCCGCCTACTGGGCCTGTCTGCTGTTGGCCGATATCGGCCCCGACGCCGCGCCGGCCGTGCCGGCATTGGTGAAGTTGCTCAACACAGACGACCGTCCGGAGGTGCGTCGCGAGGCCATGCTCGCACTGGCGAAGATCGGTCCCGGGGCGGAGCCGGCCGTACCGGCACTTGTGAACGCTTTGGACGATCATAGAAGGTTTATCCGTGGGCCGGCGGTCTATACACTTGGTTCGATCGGACCGAAGGCCAACGTCGCCGAAGGAAAATTGCGGAGAATCGTCAACGACAAAAATTTCCCGCCATTCATCCGAACGCTGAGCCTCTGGGCACTGGCGAAGATCAACCCGGACGACAAGCTGTTGGTTCGCCGAGTTGTGCCGCGATTGGTCCTGGCGATGACCGCAAAGAATCCTAGAATTCGGGCAGCGGCGGTTCAGGCGCTGATTGATCTGAAACCCGATCCGGCGATCGTCCGCCCGGTCATCAAAAAGGCCATGGAAAATGCCGACCCGGAAGCAATCGACGACATGCTGGACGCATTGGCCAGCCTCGGCACCGCGCCGGTGCCAAACTTAATCGATGCGCTCGGCGAGGAAGAAGTTCGGGCCGAGGCTGCTACGATCATTGCACGTATCGGTCCGCCGGCAAAAGCCGCCGTACCGGCATTGATCGAGGCGCTGGGGGACGAGAATCCGAAAACTCGCAGCGAAGTGCTGTTCGCATTGGCAGCGATCGGCCCCGACGCCGCAGCGGCCGTGCCGGCGATAACCGCGGCGCTAAACGACCCGGATATGAACGTTCGCTACGGTGCATGTTACGCACTAGGCAAGATCGGCCCGGCGGCCATGCCGGCGAAAACGCATTTGCAAAAGGGCCTGTCCAATGCCGACGAGTTCCTGTCGGCGGCCAGTGCGTGGGCACTGTCTTACATTCATCCCGAGTGCGCCGAAACCGCGAAGAAGTCGGTGCCTGTATTGGTCAGGGCATTGAAAGAGACTGACGCCATGACCCGCTTGCACGCGGCCGAATCGCTTGGGCGACTTGGATCGCTTGCCAAGGACGCCGTTGACGACTTGAATAAGTTGCTCGAGGACGGCGACCAACATGTCCGCGGCGCGGCGGCCAAGGCGATCGAGGCGATTTCCGGTAAATAAGCCGTTGCGAGACAATGAAACGTAAAAGGCAAACCACCACACGTCGCACGTTCTTGAAAAACACTGGGTGCATTGCCGGGGCCTTCGGCCCTGGGCGGGATGGCCGGCGCGGCAGAAGACAAGACGGCCCAGGCGGCCGTAGAAGGCACATCTCGTCCGGACATTCAACTCAGCATCTCGCATCTCGGCTATCTGCCGTCGTCACCGAAAACGGTAACCCTGGTTGGAGCGGGGGCGAAGGAGATGCCCGAGCGAATTCCGTTTTACATTCGGCAGAACTGCTTCAACATGCCGCGCGACCAGCGGAAACCGGACGAATCCCCGGCAAAGCTCCCCAGAATATACGATCTGTTGCGAGGCAAGTTGATCCCGCGCGAAGGATCGTACTACTACAAAGGCGAACTGCAACGCGTTGATGTCCCACGCACATCTCCTGGCGCGTGCCGGCCGGCTTTTTTCAAATAGCGACTGGCTGTCGGCGGCGGAGCGACTCTTGCACTGGACGCTTGGTCACAACACAGTGAACCGCTCGCTGTTTACCGGCATTGGTTATCGCCAGCCGATCGGCTACTCGTTCCGCATCACGCAATTACCCGAGGCGACGGTGACCGGTTTTGTCGGACGTCCCGATGATACGCCTTACATCGAGGAATCTTGCGCCATCCAATGGTGCACTCAAGAATACTGGAGCGTACCTTATCAACATGCGGTCTGCGCAATAGCGTTTCTGAAGGGCTGAGAAAGGGACGTTTCATTGCTAAGAACGTGTTTTGAAATGGGTGCCACTGCTGGCTTGTCCAGCAGTGCGAAATGGATCTCCCCCAGAAACACTGCTGGACACGCCAGCAGTGGCACCCATTGGAGGCCGATAAGCCATTTCAAAACACGTTCTAAACCGCAAGCGGCTTTTATGGTTAGCGGAATATCTCCGCCACCGGCACGCGGAATCCCGGCACAACGTCGCCGCCGGTCAGTTCGTCGGAGGCGCCGAGTGTCGCCGTTCGGTTCCGATCGTCGTATACCGAGACCGTATGATTGGCCGGATCGATCAGCCACACGGCACGGCAGCCGGCGTCGAGCCAATCTTGCACCTTGGCAAGCACCTCGCCGGCACGGTCGGAAGGAGAAAGCACCTCGACAGCCAGGTCCGGTGCACCTTGGAAGAAACCAAGCGTCGGAGTCGGTGGAACACGCTCGGAACAGACGAAACCAACGTCCGGCGCACGGACCGTATCCGGGTCGCGAGCGATATAGAATCCGGTCTCTGCACCGGTCACCATGCCCAGGGCGTTTTCCTTTACAAAACGCACCAAAGGTGCAGTAATCGTAGCAACGATTGAGCCATGCTCGAACCCGGCAGGTGACATCATGACCAATTCTCCATAGAGCAACTCACAGCGTCCCAGGTCGGGCGTCTGGAGCAGTTGTTCGGCAGTCGTGATTTGCTGTGTGGTAGGCATGGCTAATAGTATCATATACCCGGTATCTGCCACGGTCAACGAAACACCACTTCAAGGCAAGAAAAGTTAAGGGGTGACTGAGGGGATTTGAACCCCCGACTTTCGGAACCACAATCCGACGCTCTAACCAACTGAGCTACAGCCACCATGTGGCAAACAATTCAGTGTAGCCGGCGCCGCATGAGGCGTCAACTGAATAATTCAAACAGAGTTGCTCGACCTTATTGACACCCGACGATAACGGTGATAGTCTACGAGTTTTCCTGAGGACACCCTCAACAGAGGGGGATTAGCTCAGTTGGGAGAGCGTCTGGCTGGCAGCCAGAAGGTCAGGGGTTCAAGTCCCCTATCCTCCACCTTGCGACGCCCGTTGTCACACGTTGACAGCGGGCGTTTTCTGTTATCATAGCAAAGACTTACGGCGACGGCCAGGTAGGTGTCCGGCGTTTCGTCATCGACTGCCATTTTGACATCTCTGTAGGGGCCATTTGTCAACAGGGTTTTTGGGTTTTGTTTGAAACGGTTGTAATTTTTATGTTATGGTTGAAT
>DAOWNK010000026.1 GCA_030642635.1 Pirellulales bacterium | reverse complement strand
TGGTGCAGTTAAAGGGATTGATTGGCCTAAAACATCTGTACCTCACCAACACGCAGGTGACGGACACTGGTCTCATGTACCTGAAGGGATTGCCCCGTCTGCAATTTCTGCGGCTCGCAGGGACCAGAGTTACTGAAGAAGGTGTGAAGAAGCTTAAGCAGGCATTGCCAAACATAATTGTCGAGCGGAACGACAAGAATGCCGTCCGCGACAAAACGCCCGACGGATTGGCCGGTCCTTTCAACATCCTGGGTCTTGCGCCAGCGATGAAGGCGGCACGCGAGTCCGCCCGCCGGGCGCGTCAGGCCGCCGAATCGCTAGAAGGCGACGCTGTGAAAGTGAGTCTTGGACGCTTCGTTCTAATCCGTAGAGGGAAGGACTACATCGCACTGAAGTTTACGGAGCATACAAATACCGGTGACGGCGGCGCCAAGTATGAATGGCACTGGCAAGGCGACGGCACCGGGGATTTCTCCAAAGCCAACGTTCAGAAAGGAACAGGAGAGGTCTTCGAGAAGTACAAGAGCATAATAGGAACACTACCCGTCGTTGGACGCATGATACTGAAGGACGATGGCAGCCAACTCTTGGTCAAGTGTGGCCCCCTCACCCTTCAGTGGTCCTACAGCAGCCGAAACAGCGATTGGCTCTATTTCTCGGGGAATCGAGAGGCCGATATTTCCGTCGCCGTAACTGGATGGGACAAATTGGCAGACGTCGATGTCGGGGACCCAGGTCTCAAATGGGTGACAAAACGCAAGACTGAAAACTGAGCGGGTCGTCGTTTTTGAGGTCGAGGAACTCCTCGTGGCAGGAGTCGTAGCCTTGGTATTCAATCGGTTTTGGTCTTGTCGGTCAGGTCTTGAGGGCTTTCGTCCGCTTGAGCAGTTGGCTGCCGGCCAGGAGTTCCCGATAGGCATTTCGCGTCTGGCCCAGCGAGACGCCCTCCAAGAACTGCCCGCCCTGCCCACGCGCTGCCCTCTTGCGGTTCTCCCGCACTTTTGGTGAAGCGGAAGAAAAGCCTCTTGACCGGGTAGGCATAATTCATGTTGACGAATCATATTATGGTGGCCATGCCCGAATTGAGTGGAGGCTGCATGCAACTCAGCGCTCTTCTTCCGGCCCCCCGTGCGTTGACTTGAGAGGAGGTATCGATCACGCCGGAGATCATCGCATGGGAGGAATCGAGGGACGGTTCGAGCCTGTTCAATATGCCGTATTGTGTAATTAAAGACTACGACCAGGGTAACGACCCGATTGTGGCAATTGAAGTGTTCACCGGCTCGCTCAACGGATTCTACGGCAGTGGTTTCACCGGCAGGGTTTTGACCGGCATACATCTACTCTGGCCAACTCAACATCACAACACCGGTCATCTACACCAGCGGCACCTGCGTCGAAGAGTGTCCGGGGTGATTACGACAAGGCAAGATGCGTGCGGCGATTTCAACAAGCCTGTTCTCCTATAAGTCGATCTCTCAGTAGAATATTCGGCTACCGGACCACGCGGCCGGATTGGGAGCCGCCCATTAGGGCCTCGATTTCGTTACGTGTGGAGTAGTTGAGATCGCCCCGGATCGAGTGGGCCAGACACGAGGCCGCCGTTGCAAACGCCACGGCCGTCGGCGGCGTGGCCAGTTCCGGTGTGGTCAGGGCGAAGATCAGACCGGCCGCGAACGAGTCGCCGCCGCCCACCCGGTCGACGATGTTGCGGATCTCGTAAGGCCGGTAGGCGGCACCGTCTGTCGGGGCGAAGTGCGCCTCGTCAGTGTCCGCACAGTACAGCATCGCCCCCCAGTTGTTGTGCGAAGCCGAAAAACTCTCGCGGAGCGTGATCGCCACCCGTCGGATGTTGGGGAACCGCCCGACGACCTTCCGGGCCACGTCGGGGTAGCGATCGATTTGAAGCTGTCCGGACTCCACGTCCGTGCCGCCCGCTCGAATCCCTAGCACGTCGGCGCAGTCCGCTTCGTTCGCCACCAGCAGGTCGACCGACGGCAGTACCCGGGACATCGTCTCTTCGGCCAGATCCCGCGGCTGTTTCGCCGTGTCCCACTGCCAGAGCTTGTTGCGAAAATTCAGGTCACAGGAGACGGTCAGCCCGGCGGCTTTCGCCGCCTGGACGGCGCTGAGCGTCGCTTCGGCAGCCGTGCGCGAGACGGCCGGCGTGATCCCGGTGGTATGGAACCAACCGACGCCGTCAAAGATCGCCGGCCAGTCGTATCGGTCGGCCGGGGTGAGCCCGATCGAGGTGGCCTCCCGGTCGTAGATCACCTGGCTGGGGCGTTGGTTGGCGCCTGCTTCCAGGAAGTATAGTCCTAACCGTCCGGCATCGGTTCGCAGCACGAATTGCGTATCGACGCCCGCGCCACGGAGCGTGGCCACGCAGGCATTGGCGATAGCGTGTTTGGGAAGCGCGGAGACGAACGCCACTTCGGCACCGAGCATGGCCAACGACGCGGCCACGTTCGCTTCCGCCCCGCCAAATGTAACCTCCAAGTCGCCCGGCAAGGCCTGACGCATGCGCAGAAACCCCGGCGTAGCCAGCCGGGCCATGATTTCACCAAACGTGACGATTCTCATTGCGTTTCAAACTCCTTTCACGACTTATGTGGAATCAGTTGTTGACGACTCATCCTCCCGAATTTTAAGGATAACCGTTGACACAGGGTTGTGCCAGGGCGAGAATGTGTAATATGTGTCACGTTCCTTATACGATGTGCCGCCTTCGGTCGCCTACGGTGGAGAAGCCATGTATACTTGTTTTCGACTGGAACCGTCCCGACAAGATGGCTGTTGTTCCCCTATCCGGCGTTTCGATAGCGAGTTTCTCATGCCGACAACGCGACACGTGGCACTGTTGATTGAAGCGTCTCGCACGTATGCGCGGGGGTTGGTGCGCGGCGTGGCCAGGTACAATCGGGAGCACGGGAAGTGGTCGATCTATTTCAAGCCGCACGGTCTGGACGATCCGCCGCCGACGTGGCTGAAAGATTGGAAGGGCGACGGCATCCTTGCCCGGATCGGCAACCGGCGTACGGCCGACGCGGTCCTCCAAACCGGCTTGCCCGTAGTCGAACTCCGCCGGGCCATACCCGACTTGGGGCTTCCGACCATCGGGCCGGACCACTGCGCCGTGGCGCAACTGGCCGCCGAGCACTTGCTTGAACGGGGATTCCGGCACTTCGGCTACTGCGGATTGTTCCCCGGCGTCCATCCACCCATGGACGAAGCCCGTGAGCACTTCAAAGGGCTGATTCAAGATGCCGGTTTTCAGTGCGGCGTGTTCCAAGCGCGGCGTCGCGGCGAGGCGTGGGAGCAACAGCAGGAGCGGATTGCCCAATGGGTAGACTCGCTACCCAAGCCGCTGGGTGTGATGGCGTGCAACGACGATCGCGGTCTGCAAGTGTTGGACGCCTGTCGCCGGGCCGGCGCGGCGGTGCCCGACGAGGTGGCCGTAATCGGCGCCGGCAACGACGAGTGCCTCTGCGATGTGGCATTGCCGCCGCTTAGCAGCGTCGATCTTCTCCCACAGCGAGTCGGTTACGAGGCGGCCGCGATGTTGGACCGGATAATGGATGGCATGGAACTACCGACACAACAGATACTCGTCGAGCCGGATGGCGTCGTCGCCCGGCAGTCGACCGACGTGTTGGCGACCGACGACCAGGCAGTGGTCCGTGCGATCTCCTTCATTCGTCAACACGCTTGCGACCAGATAAAGGTCGCCGATGTGTTGGCGCACGCGAAGCTCTCACGCACTGCTCTGGAGCCGCGGCTGAAGCGGGTCGTGGGCCGGACGATCTACCAGGAGATCCGCCGCAACCAGATCGAGCAGGTCAAGCAACTGCTGGTCACGACGGACTTGCCCACCAAGCAGATCGCCCGGCAGTGCGGCTTCAACTACGTGGAGTACATGGCTCGCGTCTTTCGCCGCGCCACCGACCGGACACCGGCCCAGTACCGCAAACAGGCACAGAAGTAGTCCGTTCATAAAGCCGCGACCGGTGGTCGCGCCTGGCGGTTCGGAAAAAATCGCGTGGTTGCTCGTTCAACTACGACCAACGGTCGCGGCTTCATGCTTTCCCTGCGCGACCAACGGTCGCGGCTTTAGGCGAGCGGCCGGAAGGAATTTACCGTTGGATTGGGGTTGGGAAGCCAAGACCGCGTGGGGCTCGTTCCTCGACCCACCCTACGTTACTGCACTCGGCGGTAATATAGTTTCCACCGCTCGCCTTATGCTTTCCCTGGTTCCCATAATTCGGGAGTGTGACGCCACACGAGGGTGACCGAAAGTATAAGGATTGTGTTATATGTTATATGTTTTTTTGCTTGCATTGCCTGAGTGTCGTGGTTATTCTGGATAGTAGAGTTGGACGTTCCAACTCGTCGTCGTGGGTGGTCCGCGATGACCAAACTTTTGTAACGGTGCATTTCTTAGATGCACACGAACAACGGGAGGACATCATGAATGTCTCAATGCGACGAGGTTTTGTGGGAGTGATTTTTGTAGTGGCTGTCGCGGCGATTGCCTTGGCCTTCGTCGGCGCGGCGGAGGCGGATACCATCGGATACTGGCGATTTGAGGACTCGCCCGGTTTCCTGGAAGACTCGGGTCTAAATGACCTCGATCTGAGCACGGGGGGCAGTCCTGTCCCGACCCAGTCCACCTTGCCCACCCCGCCGGCAACGGGGCCTGGCTTGAAGTTCGATGATCCGATCCCGCAGACCGGCGATGCCAACGCAAAAGCCGCCAGTTTCGCTGGCGCTGGCCGGCTGACCCATGCGGACGCTTCGGCGTTCGAAGTTTCCGACTTCACGATCGAGGCGTACATCCACAATGCGACGACCTCTAACGTACGCTGGATCGCCGGGCAGTGGCTGTACCCGGGTCAAAGAAGTTGGCAATTCGGTATCCACCAGGATGACATGTTGATCAGTTGGCTTAGCGACTCGGGGTCAGATTTTCTGGCCCCCTATTCGGACATCATTATTGATCGGAACAAGGACTATTACGTGGCAATGTCCTTCGACGAGGACGGTGATCTCACGTACTACGCCCAGAACCTGACCGACGGCTTCGCCATGCAGACAGAAACCGTCAGCCACACCGTTGAATCTTTGCACAATTCGACGGCGGATTTCGTTATTGGCCAGGGGACATATGAAGGGGTCCGGGGAGGCGACTTTATCGGCCTGATCGACGAAGTGCGGCTGTCGAACACGGTTTTGTCCGAAGGTGAGTTGCTCGCCGTTCCCGAGCCTTCGTCGTTGGTGCTGTTAGGGCTGGGTGGATTGTCGCTGGCGGCCTACGCCTGGCGACGGAGGAGACGCCGGTAGGTTTTGTTTGACAGCAAAGCGAGCCGCCGGGGTTTGTCCCCGCGCTTGGTTCGCGCCCGGGATGAACCCGGCGGCTCGCTGTTGTTGCAACCCGTAGGCTTGAGGGTAACTACGGGATGCGGAAATCGTAGGCTGGGTCGAGCGTAGCAAGGCCCACCATCTGTATGGTTTGCAGCAAAATCCATGAAAAGGTGGGCCTCGCTGCGCTCGACCCAGCCTACAACTGACAATGAAGAACATACCCCGTGAACAGTTACGCTTGAGGATTGTTGTATGCAAACGCAAAGAAAAATGGGTTTCACGTTAGTGGAACTTTTGGTTGTGATTGCGATCATCGGCATTCTGATCGCGCTGCTGCTGCCGGCTGTGCAAGCGGCGCGCGAGGCGGCTCGCCGGATGCAATGCTGTAATAATTTGAAGCAGATTGGGCTCGCACTTCACAACTATCATTGCACCCATGGCACTTTCCCGCCCGCCAGGGCCGGCACCGGTCGAGACAGACCTTGGAGCGATCGTGACGTGTGCAACGTGGGCCACCTGAGCACGTGGGTGATGTTGCTCCCGTTTATTGAGCAAGTGTCGTTGTACGAACAGATCACAAGCCCGCTGACCGTCGGCGCCGTGACGTATCCCCCTTGGGGGCCGGCGGGATGTCTACCTGCGTATCCTCCCTGGACCGAGCAGATTCACGGTTTGCTGTGTCCCTCGGACGGCGCGGCAAGCACGAAACGCAGCACCGAGGTGGGCCGAACCAACTATCGCACCTGTTGTGGCGACAGCATTTGCGGAAACAACCTCATAGTAGACCCTCGTGGTATTTTTGGTACTTACAGCAGAATTCGATTCGCCCACATACGGGACGGGTCCAGCAATACGATCGCGGTTTCCGAAAAGGTAGTTTTCACCAAGCGCCAGGATGTCAAGGGCGACTTTGCGACCCATGTGTCCGGCATATGCGACAACCCCACAAATTGCCTGGCGAGGCTGGGGCCGAACGGTATGTTGACCGGTTCCGTACGTGGTAATTCCCGTTCGGACATGTGGTCTTGGGGTTTTGTACATCACACCTGTTTTACCACCGTGTTACCGCCGAACGGTCCAAGTTGCATGCTTAGTAAGTCTGGCGATGCATACAGTGGAATCTATTCCCCCACGAGTTACCATCCCGGGGGAGTCAACGTGATGATGGCCGACGGTGCGGTTCGCTTCGTCAGCGACAGTATTGACACCGGCGACCTGTCTTTGCCTGAAACGGCTGTCGGACGGAGCCCCTATGGGGTTTGGGGTGCTCTCGGTTCCAAGGCAGGCGGCGAGATCGTCGCGGATTTCTGACGTAGTGCAACGAGTGATTTTGACAGCAATATCCAGCCGCTTGCGGTTTCGCAGCCCCGATGAATCGGGCCACTACAAACCGGTTCAACCGTTGTAACCCCTGTAATTGATTAAGGAGCAGGTGAGATGTCGTGTTCAAAGTTTCCGGCATTAGTAATTGCAACAGGTTTGTTTTGCTGGACTTATGCAGCGTTCGCTGAGGACGGAGTCGCTCGTGACGGGGTGGTTTCGCGTCTTGCAGTCAAGCCGAAAACGTTACGCAACGGCAAGCCGGAGGAGGTTGGAATTTCTCCGGAACGTCTCGGCCGTGTTGGTAAATTGCTTCGGCGCGAAGTGGGCGAAAACAGCAAGGTCGCGCCGGGAGCGGTATTGCTGGTAGCAAGGAAGGGCATAGTCGTCCTGCACGAGCCGTTTGGTTTTCATCGCCTTACTCCGGCCAAAGAACCGATGGATGTAAACCATGTTTTTGGTCTCGCGTCAATCACAAAACCGGTCGTAACGGCAATCTCGCTGATGATACTCCTCGAAGAGGGTTATCTTCGATTAGACGATAAGATAGCAAAATTCATCCCGGAGTTCGGCTGCAACGGTAAGGAAGAAATTACGGTAAGGCAGGTGCTCACACATTGCTCCGGCCTGGACAATCATCCTGTGATATACAGGAGGCTACCGAAGAGGACCGGCGCCGATCGCAAGTCCAGGCTGCGCGCGATCTGCGAAAGCAAACCGACCCATAAACCGGATACGCGGTTCATCTACACTTGCTGCGGATACACGCTGCTTGGTGCTGTTGTCGAAAAACTGAGCGGGATGCCGCTGAACCGATTCGCCGGCGAGAGGATATTTACTCCATTGGGGATGAAAACGGCAAAGACAAATCGCGATGGAAACAGTGGGATGTCCTGTTCCGCCCGCGACCTGGCCGTATTTGCCCAGACTATGCTAAACGGCGGCGTCTACGGTGACGCCAGAATCCTCGGTCCATCGACCGTGCAGGCAATGATCTCGCGGCAGGCGCGGGTCGATGGTGTGGATTATGGATTGGGATGGTATAAAATTTCATCCACACCGAATCATCGCTCTCAGTATGGCGGAGATATTACAGGAATCGACTCCTTCGGTCACGCCGGGTGGTCCGGGGTTGTGCTGTGGGTGGATCCCGACCTGGAATTGGTCATCGTTTTTTTGACCAACCATGGTGAACATGAAGATGGTGCACCGCAGGGCGTCCGCGAGATCATGCCGCGGATATGCAACGTTGTAGTATCGTCGATCGTCGAAGAATAAGCGTTTTTCGGGTTTGCAATTGATAAATTCAGCTAATTACCACACAAGGAGTTTTGACATGACTTACACCAGGCGGTTGATATGTATTGCACTATTCGTTTTCTCAAGTGTGGCGGTGTGTGCAGCGGAAGCACAAAACGATTCCACGCTGCGATCGGACTACAAGTACGCCTGGCCGCGCGAGCGGCAGATTGTGCTGGACGGGCCGTGGGAGTTGGCCTGGACTGAGCCGCCCGAGAAGGTGGCCTTGCCCGAGAATCTCGACAAGCTCGATTGGTTGAAGATCAACGAGCCGGCGGAGGTCCATTGGGCACTACACCGTGCGGGCAAGACGCCGCACCCCTACGTCGGGTTGAACATCAAGAAGATGCGGTGGGTCGAGGACAAGTCGTGGTGGTATCGCAAGAAGTTCGTAGTGCCGGAGGATTTCAAGGGTCAACTGGCTCGGCTGGTCGTCGAAGGCGTCGACTACTACGGCCACTATTGGCTTAACGGCGAGTATCTCGGCCGCAGCGAAGGCGCACTGGGCGCCACCATCATGTTGGTCACCAGCGCCCACTATAACAAGCATAGTCTCCGCTATGGCAGCGAGAACGAGCTAGTAGTCCGCGTAGATTGCGGCGGCTACAAACTGGGGAAGGAAGGCGGGGCGCCGCGCGAGTCGCTGGTGAAATCCGAACTGTGGTCGGGTTGGCGCGTCGGCGCGTACGACTACAACACCGTCGGCATTTGGCAGCCGATCCGGCTGGTGAGCAACGACTGGCCGTGCCTGGAACGGCCGTTCGTCCGTACAATCGAACTGGAGGAGAACCGCGCCAAGGTCCGTGTTACCGTTGATGTATCCACCCTTCTGGAGAAAGAAAAGCCTTGCGAGGTGACCGTCACGATTCGCGGCAAGGGGTTTGAAAGCGAACCAGTCACCGGCACGACCCAAGTGAGGCCGATTCCTCACGCGGTGTTGGCCAACGTCGATCTGACGGTGTCTCGTCCACGCCTGTGGTGGCCGAACGGGCTCGGAGAGCAACCGATGTACGAGGCGGAGATCTTTCTGTCGCGCGACGGCAAACCGCTCGACCGGCTCACCGTGCCCTTCGGCATCCGCACCATCGAGCGCAAGCCGGGCGATCCGAATCGCGCCGTCGTGTGGGGGCAGGTATGGAAAAACAAGTTGAAGTCGTGCCATCCGTGCGAGTGGATATTCCACGTCAACGGCAAACCGATCTTCGTGAAGGGGACCAATTGGATGCCGATCGACGCCCTGGCCGACGTACGGGCGGAGCGATACGAGTGGCATCTATCGATGGCCCGAGATGCGGGCATCCAGATGATCCGCGTCTGGGGCGGCGGGATTATCGAGCCAGACGTTTTCTACGAGCTGTGCGACCGCTACGGAATTATGGTCTGGCAGGACTTCCCGCTGACCTGCGGCTGGAAGGCCGAAAAGATCGACCGCCGCATCTGGAACAACACGGTCCGCTGGGCGATCTACCGGCTGCGGAACCATCCGTCGCTTGCCTTCTGGTGCGGCGGGAACGAGTTCCCACCCGACGACCCCGCCAACGTCGACCTTGTGGGCATCATGGCCCACAACACCAGAATCCTCGATGGCACCCGGCCGTTCATGGCAGCGTCGCCCTACGAGGGCGACATCCATGCCTATCGGCAGTGGGATGCATCCTGGGCGTGGCAGTCGGAGCTTGTCCGTGGGCCGTTCATAAGCGAGTGGGGCTCGCACGGGATGCCGTCGTTCCAGACGTACAAGGAGATCGTCAACGAAAAGGAAGCTGGCTCACGAATCGGTCCCACGGTCTTGAAGATGGATAAGAAACTCATGGAACGAGAGTTCCCGGAGATTATCCACCACTGGGTTCAGTTCACGCCTGGGTATTTATCCCAGATGCTCAGTCGCGGCTCCGCGTTCGACAACCTTGCGGAGGCGTCGCTGGAGAGGTTTACCGAGGCGATAGCGGCCGGCGCCGCCGAGTTTTACAAGTATTCCGCCGAGGCCGCCCGGTTCGGGTATCCACGGAACGGCGGGCTGTTGTTCTGGGTATGGAAACGGCCCTGGCCGATCGTTGGTATTCAAATATGCGACGGGCTGGGTCAACCGCCGATGAACTACTACGACGTGAAGCGGGCGTACAGTTCGCCGTGGCCTTGCATCATTCCACCACACCTTAACTACGTGCCCGGCGAACAGGTCGAACTGAAGACCATCGTGCTCAGTGAGGAGAACCGTTCGGACGTCAAAAATGCCCGATTGGTACTTCGGCTGATCGGTCCGGACCTCAAGGAGCGGCAGTCGTGGAAAGACCTTCCGCCATTGGATGTGCCGTCCGGTTCGGAGGCTGTCGAGGGTCCGGCCGTAAAGTTCACCGTGCCGGAGGACTTCGGCCGGTCGTTCTTCTTCGCCATCGCCGAACTGCACGACGCCGACGGTAAACGTCTTGCTCGTAATGTCTACACGTTCCGCTGCCCGCCGCAATTGGAGGACGAGGCATTTCGCAAGCAGTACCGCTCGAAGCCCAATCGTGCCCTGCTGCTGGATGAAGGCCCTTGGCTCCGGCCGCAATTGGAAAAGCACGCGACCGAACTGGCGGCAAAGATCGTCTCTGCGGTCAAGGAGAGCGACACCCGCGCGCGGCTGACGGTGGAGGTCCGGAACGTCGGCCGTCGGCCGGCGGTGATGACGAACGTCCACGTCGAAGGCCGCCTGCGCTACGTGGCCGACGACGCCTACTTCTGGCTGGAACCGGGTGAGAAACGAACCGTCCGCTTGCGGCTTCGCCTGGCTGATGGTAGAGTTCCATCCGAATTGGTTGTTGCCGCCCGGGCGTGGAACGTTCTCGCTCCCACCTTGAAGGTTCCTCTGAAATGAAAGGACACTGCAACATGTTCAGTTATCGTAACATCTTGAGTCTCACAAGAGGCAACGGTATGCGGGCGCCGCGATGCTTGCTATTGTCGGGGCTGGCCTGTGCGTGTTTTGCGGTATCGGCCTTGGGCGCCGAACCGGCGAAGGAGGGAACGTCCCTTCGGCTTGACGAGACGAGGCATATCGTCGATTTGACGCAAGCCGCTTGGGAGTATCACGCCACTGACGCCGAGAAAGACGTTGACTACCAGGAGGTTGCGGCCGTCGAGGACTGGAAACCGATTTCGGTGGGCAAGCGATGGGAACGGCTGGGGCATCCTGAACTCAACGGGAAGACAGTCTGGATCCGGCTCAAATTCCACGTTCCTGCTGAAGTGAAGAGATGCAGGATCGGCTTCTTCTGCTCGTCCTTGGACGATGAAGCGGACTTCTACGTCAACGGATCCCGCGTGGGCAGCGCCAAGTACATCCTGCAGTACTGTATTCCCGGTCCCACGGACATCGACTTGACACCCAAGGTCCATTTCGGCGGTGAAAACCTGCTGGTCGTCAAAGTCAAGGACCACACCAAAAAAATTGGGCGAGGCGGGGGCGTCTACGGCAATGTTTGTCTGTACAAGACGCTGCCGTTTGACAGAACTGCCGAGGGCGGGATCGTCCTTTCCGGGAAAGCCGCCGGAAAATATTCCGTGCTCCTTCACTTGGGCGACGCTGTTCTTAGCCGAGGGGAGCAAACGCGGTTTTCCAGCGACGAGTTGCACCAACTGGAGGTTCCACCCTACATCCTCCGCCAGGACGAACTGATTCTGGTCGCCGCAGCGGAATCGGTCTCGTCGCCCGATCGCCTGCACCGGGTGGACTTGAACGATGTCAACCGTACGACGGACAGCAGTCCGCTGACGCTGCGATGCGGCGAGTTGCCCGATCACCTGGGGCAATACGAATTGCTCGAGATACCACTTGAGGTCTCCGGCAGCTACCGGAACCCCTTTGATCCGAAGCAAATAAACGTTCAGGCATTTGTGGAGACCCCTTCGGGACGAATCGAAAAGGTGCCCGCCTTCTTCTCGCAGGATTTTCGGGCGATTGCCGTGGGCGAGGACGAAGAGATACTGCTTCCCAAGCGGGGAAATCCCTGGAAGCTGTACTATCGCCCGCGAGAAATTGGAATCCACAAGGTGGAACTCTTCGCTCAAGACAAGACGGGCCTTTGTCACCTCAAGGCACGGCCCTTCGAAGTTGTCAAGTCCACGCGAAAAGGCTTCCTCCGGATTAGCAAGCACGACCCGCGCTTCTTCGAATTTGACAACGGCGACTCCTTTTTCGGCACAGGCCCAAGCGGCTGGTTCCGAGACGCCAACTTCTTTTTCGGCGGCAACACGCGTTGGGTAACGACCCGGCGAATGGACGATTACTATCAGCGGAAAGGCGCCAACGGTTGTTCCTTGGAGTATCTTTGCAGCTTCTTCTACGGACGGCTGTACCTGCCCGGAGGCTTCATCGACCAACACGTCGCCTGGAAGGTCGAGCACGGTGTGCGGACGATGGAAAAGCATGGGATCTACTGGATCGTGTTCTACGACGAGGTCCGCCGATACCACGGCTACGGCTTCGACACCCTGCCGTATTCGGTTGCCCGCGGCGGTCCGTGCCGCACAACGCTGGAGATCTACTTCAACCGGCGCGCCCTCGAGACGCAGAAAAACCAGTTGCGCTATCTGATCAGCCGCATCAGCGACAGCCCTTCGGTGTGGATATGGAATTGTGGCGACGAGGCCCAGCCGGGCAACCGATTCTCCAAGCCGTTGGTTCGTTCGTGGCTCAAAGAGCTTCACGCGTACATTCGAGCCAACGATGTTTACCGGCATCCCCACGCCATCGGAGAGGGATACCATGCCGTCCTCGACGGCACCGACGTCGTCTTGGTTCCGGACTGGTATTTCCGCGATAAACCGAGAGGTGGGGGAAAGGGGCGGTACTCTTGCGATCGCCACCAAGACGCGGTCAGCCTGAGCGAGTGCCTGATGGACAAGTTCGACGGGTTCAGCGGCCCGGTGATCATTCCCGAGGGCGGCCCGGGCGAGTGGAACGACAGCTACTACCTCAGCGGCGAGCACTGGGACTTCCCCGAGGCGGCTTCTTTCCATAATCATCTGTGGATCAGCCTTTTCCTCAAGTACGCCGGCGGCGGGACGGCGTGGCTTTGCAACGTGCTGGATAGCAAGAACCATCTCTTCCACGCGGCCGCGCTAGAGCGATACATTGAGGATGAATCACTCACCAAGCCGAAATGGGAAATCAAGACCGCGGAAGTCTCCGACGCCAACCTGCGCAGCTTCGTGCTGCAATCAGCCGACAAATGCCTGGTTTGGGTACAGAACAAACATTACACATGGTACAACGTCGGCGTGCGAAAACTCACCCCCAAGGCGATTACCGGTGCGAGCATAACCGTTCCGGTTAGGAAAGACGGCGCCTATCGAATACAGCTTTGGGATACGCGTAGCGGTAAGATCACCCGAGAGGATACCGTCGAAGCGACCGTCAAGAAGGTGGTCTACGGTCTGCCTGATATCCTTGCTGACGTTGCACTAAAAGTGATCCACCAACCCGCCATCGAGGAACGTTGAATTATGAACTGCAAACAACGCGTTCTTGCGGCACTACGTTTGGAGCAGCCCGACATGGTGCCATTCGTTGAAACCCGCGTGGACCCTCCGCTGCAAGAAGCCCTGCTGGGTAAAAGAGTCCATCTTCCTGACACCATCGGCGGCATGACTAATCTTGGATCAGTGGAGTTGAACGAGGTGCTTGGGTTCGACAACTTGCAGGTTCGGTTTCTACCTCCGATCTTTGCCGAATTCGAGACGGTCGACGGCACCCAGACCCTTGTGCGTCCACTTATCCAAACGCGCGACCATCTCGACCGTATGGTGTTCCCTGATCCGGAGGACCCGGCTCTGTACGCAGAAGCCGAACAGGTGATCGAGCAAGGTCGAGATAAGTACGCAATCGGGGCGACTCTCCGCAGCGGCGTTTCTGCAACGTGCATGAGCATGGGACTGGAACAGCTTGCCTATGCTCTGGTGGAAGATCCGGACCTGGTCACGACCGTTGCGGCACGCTATGCCGACTGGGCCATTGCCGTGATCCGGCACCTGCGCGACATCGGCGTCGACTTCGTCTGGACCGCAGACGACATCGCGTACAAGCAAGGTCCAATGATCTCGCCGAGAATGTTCCGGGATGTCTTCCTGCCGGAGATGGCCCGAGTGGCCGACGCTATTCACGATGAGGGGTTTTTGTGGATTCTTCACTCCGATGGTAACGTCCTGCCGCTGATGGAGGACTTGCTTTCCCTGGGCATCCATGGCCTGCATCCTATTGAGCCGGGCGCAATGGACATCGAACAAGTCAAGGATCTTTTCGGCCACCGCGTTTGTCTGGTCGGAAACATTGATCTCCGCTACACGCTGACCAGGGGGACCCCAGAGGAGGTCGAAAAGGAAGTGAAGAGCCGAATCGAGAGGATCGGCAAGGGCGGTGCTTACATGATTAGCAGCGCCAACTCGCTTACCGCATACTGCAAAGCGGATAACGTACGAGCCATGATCCACGCCATTCATCAGTACCGGCGCTATCCTTTGGAAGGGGAGATGACATGAACATTGAACTGGTCATCAATGCCAAGGCAACGCTCGGCGAAGGAGCGATCTGGGACACCCGGCGCAAGCGGTTGTATTGGGTGGACATTCACGAAGGAAAGGTCCATATCTACAACCCCGCCGACGAGACTGACCAAGTCGTTAAGGTAGGGCAGCGGGTCGGCGCGGTCGTTCCTCGCCGTGGTGGCGGGTTGATGCTGGCGGTGCACCACGGCTTTGCAAGCCTCGACCTGGAAACGAACGAATTGACAATCATTGACGACCCGGAAAAAGATTTACCGGACAACTGCTTCAACGACGGCAAGTGCGACCCGGCCGGACGCTTTTGGGCAGGCACGGTTAGCATCAACAGCGAGCCTGGGGCCGGCAGCCTGTATTGCATGGATACGGACCGCAGCGTACGGCGGATGTTCGGCGGTGTCACTTGTTCCAACGGGATCGCCTGGAGCCTTGACCGATCGACGATGTATTACATCGATACGCCCACCAGGCAAGTGGACGCGTTCGACTACGACGTTGAAACCGGCGAGATCGCCAACCGGCGGGCGGCAGTTACCGTGCCGGAGAAGATGGGCAAACCGGACGGAATGACCATCGACGCCGAGGGGATGCTCTGGATCGCCATGTGGGAGGGCAGCCGCGTAACGCGATGGGACCCACGCGCCGGTACACTGGAGCAAACAATTCCAATCCCCGCTTTACGTGTCACGTCGTGCGCGTTCGGCGGCGAAAATCTCGATGAACTGTACGTTACGACCGCACGAATTCGCATGACGGAAACGCAATTGGCCGAGCAGCCTCATGCCGGCGGCGTCTTTCGTGTACGTCCGGGTGTGCGGGGAATCGAGGCACATGAATTCGTGGGATGAGACCTGTGATCGGCCAAAAAACCATAATGCAAAGGAGTATGACGATGTTACGAGTTACCTTGCTTGTTGCCACGGTCTTGTGGAGTGGAACTGCATTTTCGGCGACCGATCCGGTACGACCGAACTTTGTGTTCCTCTTGATCGACGACCTCGGCTGGAGCGATGTCAGTTGCTACGGACAAACGCGTTGGGAAACGCCGAACATCGACCGTATTGCCAGGGAGGGGATGAAGTTCACCGACGCCTACGCTGCCGGCCCCGTTTGTTCGCCCACGCGAGCGAGCATTCTGGCGGGTAAGTACCCTGCGCGGCTGCATGTGACTTGTCACCTTGGCGGCGGTGGGAATTACAGCGTTCCCGCCGGCGCGGAAACGCTGCCCGCCGAGTCCGGTGCTTTGCATCTCGGGGAGGTGACAGTCGCCGAAGCGCTGAAGGAAGCGGGATACGTGACCGCCATGATCGGCAAATGGCACGTGGGCGAGCACGCCAGTAGGCAGGGCTTCGACGAGACCCCGTGCTACTCGCCCGGGAACGGCTGCCGGCGATTCCAAGGACCCGAGCGCCGGTTCATGACCGATGTTAAGGGCGACGCAGCCGTGGCGTGGCTGGAAGCCAACCGTGACAAGCCCTTCTTCCTGTACTTCTCGGCGCACGCCGTGCATACGAAAATCGCGGCGAAGCCGGAGTATGTCGAAAGATACCGAAACAGCGGGCTGAAGGAAAAGGGCCCCTGGAATGCAACCTATGCCGGCTACGTCCGGCACGTGGACGACAACGTGGGACGGATCCTCGACAAGCTGGACGACTTGGATGTCTCCCGCCGCACCGTTGTGTTCTTCATGTCCGACAACGGCGGCCGCGGACTGAACATCAGCTTGAACGAGCCGTTGCGGGGTGCCAAAGGCCAGTTGTACGAAGGCGGTATTCGTGTGCCCATGCTGATCAGATGGCCCGGAGTGACCACGCCCGGCAGTGTGTGCCATGTTCCCGTCATCAGCACGGATTTCTATCCAACCATGCTCGAGATGGCCCACCTGCCATCCAAGCCGCACCAGCATATGGACGGCGTGAGCCTTGTGCCGGTTTGCCGTGGGGAATCCTCACTCCAGCGCAAGGCGCTCTACTTCCACTATCCACACTATAGCACGGTGAGCGTGCCTTCGAGCGCGATTCGTTGCGGTCCGTGGAAGCTGATCCAGTTCTACGGCCCCGAGCGGCGCCGCTGGGGCCCCGGAGCGAAAAAGCCGGGCCTGCCGTCCGGTGCGGGCGTCAGGATTGAATATCGCTCCGACGAGGTCTTGGAGCTTTACAATCTGGCGAACGACCTCGGCGAGCAGAAAAATCTGGCCAAAACGATGCCGAATCAGGCCCGGCAGCTTCGCGCAAGGCTGCAATCGCATCTCGCAAACGTAGGCGCGCTGCTGCCACGCCGCAGTCGGGCGAAGTCGCCGGCAGTTGACTGATTGAAGTCGATTCCCTTTCGTGTACGTCCGGGTGTGCGTGGAATTGAAGCATTTGAATTTGCAGGGTGAAACATGAATTCGATAGAACGTGTTGAGGCGACGTATAAACATATTGCGACCGACCGTATTCCCACAACATTCAAGAATGATGCTCCTGTCGTGACAGAGGATTTGATCGAGTTGCTGGGAGTGTCAACACGAGATGAAGTGCTTTTGCGATTAGGTATTGACGTTCGGGTTGAAATGGTTCCTTACATTGGACCAGAGCTTGTACAAGCGGGTATGGAGGGCCATAATATGTCGCGCTGGGGAACCATCCTGGGAACGTATGCTGCGGGGTTTCCCCGGCCATTGGCTCATGTTGAGACACTTGCGGATCTGAAAGCGTGGAAACGGCCTGATCCGGACTGGTTTGACTATGAAGCACTTGCGGCCAATTGTGCGCGTTGGACGGACCACGCTGTTTACATTTCTAATTGAGAACCGTTTTTTTGCGGGCTCTACAATCTGATGGGAATGGAAAAAGCTCTAATGCTGCTGGCTTCAGACCCCGTCCTTGTGGACGGCATCGTTGACGCCATATTCGAATTTGTTGCCGAGAAAACCAGACGCATGCTCGAAGCCGTGCAGGGCAAGGCGCAAATCTTTTTCTTCGGGGACGATTTCGCTTCCGATACGAGTTTGTTGATGGGGTATGAGCGTTGGCAGCGGCATTTCAAGAAGCCGATGGCCCGTATTATCCGGCAGATTCGCGACGCCGGACTGCATGCCCACGCTCACTGCTGTGGTGCAGTACGGGAGATTCTTCCTGATATGATTGAGATGGGTGTGGAATCGATTGAACCTTGCCAGTTTCATATTGCGACCATGGACCCTCAAATCATCAAACGAGAGTTCGGTAAGCATTTGGTATTTTTCGGCGGTGTCGACTCGCAATCGGTACTCCCGTGGGGAACGCCTGACGAGGTTCGCCAGGAGGTTCGAAAGCGTATCAATGTGGTGGGCGCCGGCGGAGGTTATGTGTGCGCGAGCGACCACAGCCTTTTGGAAGAGGTGCCACCTGAAAATATCCTGGCGATGTATGAGGAGGCAGGCAGCTATAAACCGTAGCCTTGGGATTTTTTTGACCACTTGCAGTATTGTTTGTATATGTTGTAAGTCATCTTGGAAAAGTCCCGAGAGCCCTGAAAACCCGTGAACGATTACCTTTTTCCGGAGGATTGTGAAATGCAGAAGATGACAGTATCAAGATTTGCTATGGCGTTGTCGGTTTGTCTGTTGACCTTGACGGCGTATATCGAGGCCGGCGAAACGCCGGCGCCCGTGCTTTCGCTCGCTTTCGATGAAGGCAGGGGGTTACAGTGC
>DAOWNK010000179.1 GCA_030642635.1 Pirellulales bacterium | reverse complement strand
GCGAATTGTCGAGAAGTCGCGGCCCGGATGAACGTATGCCGGACGGACGATCGGCTTGATGACGTAGTTGATATTGCCGGGGTCTCGCCACGCGGGACGCGCGTCGCCGGGTTTTATATAGGCCGGCGGCTGGTAGTTCCGGATGTTGTACTTCGGCCGGTTATCGTTGGGCATAACGGCCAGCGGTACGTGATATACCGGCTTGCGGATCGGTTCCTCACGCCATATCGGCACTACGTAACCAGGCGGAACGTACGCCGGCCGGTCGTAATGCCGCGGCTTGAGGTGCTGGTGCACGTAGTCCGGCCGGATTCCATGGTCGAACAACGGGTCCTGATGGGTCGGATAGCCGAAGATGTGATGCTCGGGCGGCACATGAACGGCGTTGTGCTGCACGGCCGCTATGGTCAATATCGCTGCGAATAAGTACATCATCGTTGGAATTGCCTCTTTGGGAAGTATAGCTCCATTTATTACCGCTAAGACAATTCAACAAGCTTCCCCTGCAAACCGTCGGCGGGCGTGAATCGCCAGGACTTCCCGACTTTCTCGGCGTTAAGCAGTCCACGCTTTGCCAAGTCGAGCAAGTCTGTCCGAGCCGTCTGATGGACGACGTTATGGCTCGTCCGATGCGATTCGACCGTGTACAACTGATCCGGATGTCGCAGCGCGTGGCCGATAAGCGCACGTTGCCGGTGATTGAGCACCACCATGCCGCGCAACCGTGTTTCCAGTGCACGCAATTCCCTGGTTTTGCGCTTGATATACCTATGAAGCTCTCGGACGGCCCTGCGGATAACCTCCAGGTGATAAATGATGAAGTAGGTCAGATCGTTCTCGTCCGTTTCGGTATATAGAAAAGCACGTCCATATTTCGCCGGTCCTTTCAAAATGATTTGTGATATCGAGATGAACTCGCAGAGCCAGTAACGGTTATGCAACATGCACCAATAGAACAACGCCCTGGCGGTTCGACCGTTGCCGTCGACGAACGGATGATCGTAAGCAAGCCAAAAGTGCAAAATGATTGCCCGGAGGGCCGGATGGATAAACTCATTTGGGGTCTTGCCGTTGGCGAAATCGCACATGGCGGCCATGCGCCGCTGAAGCTGTGAGGCCGGCGGCGGATCGTGGAACACCTCGCCGTAACTATCGCTGACGACAATCTTCTCGTCGTCGCGCCGGAATCGGCCGGCGGCCGTCGGATCGTCCAACATCTGATCTGTGACAAGACGGTGTATCTCGAAAACCAGTTCCTTGGTCAGCGGTTTGTTCTTCAGCGCCCCAATCCGTCTCATAGTGAGAAAGTTGTTCAGGATCATGCGTTCACTGCGATCCTGCGGGCGTCGTCCGGTGCGTATCATCTCTTTGGCGACCCGCCGGGTCGTCGCCGCACCTTCGAGTTGACTGGAGGTAATCGCTTCATCAATCAATGATCTGACGTAATACTGATCCTTGGTGTCCGGATTGGTGATTTGTTTCGGCATTTGAATCGAACCACCGGCCTCTAAATCGATCTCGTGCAGCCGTTCGGGAATCGAACCGGCAAGCGAGTATCGGAATGATCTGCCGGATTGATCTTCCAATGGAACGGTTTCGTACGAACTCCTACGACTGACCTTCAGTGCAAACCACCACTCACGGTGGGACAACCCCCCGGGCGGTTCGCGATAGCGTAATTTATCCCAATGGAGATACTGCCCCCCCACAAGCGGGCTGTGTATAAAAGGAAAAATGGCGTCAAATCGTTTTTGCTCCACTGCCTCAAACAATACCTCGTCAGTATCAGGCGGCGTTTCCGGCTTCTTCATGTCGTATCCCCTTATGTGGCACGCACTTATGATTTGCTAATGTTGTGCTAACATTCGCATTATTAGTATATCACACGACGTGCCGGCGTGTCAACCTGCTAATTCTTCGAATCTTAGTTTGAAATTAGCACATTGTGGTGCGTTGCACGCACACTACAAAACTGCCCAATACGCGAGTATTTTTGTCGCCAATCGGGCGGCGGTCAGGTCGCAGCCGGGGGGATGGGGCGAAGGGACGAACTCGACCAGGTCGGCGCCGAGGAGCCGCACGGCGTCGTTCGTTGCTACCGTGCGGATTACCGCCGCGGCTTGCCGCCATGAAAGCCCACCCGGCTGAGGCGTGCCGGTGCTCGGGATGACCGAGGGGTCCAGGGCGTCCACGTCGACGCTCAGGTAAACATCTCCACGCAGGCCGCCGAGCGTTGCGATAATATCTTCCCATTGCTCGTACAGCCGGTGCGCGTAGAAAGTTGTAATCCGGTCGTCTGCGGCGGCCAGATCGTACTCGGCCCGCGACAGGCTGCGCACACCGATCTGCACGATCCGGCAGCCCCGCTCCCAAAGCCGTCGCATTACCGTACCGTGCGAGAGCCGCCGACCGTCCAACTCGTCGATCAGGTCGGCATGGGCGTCGATCTGCACGACGGTCAACTCGGCCGGATCGTCAACCAGCCCGTTTACCAATCCGTATGTAAGCGTATGCTCACCGCCGAGGGCCAGCACAAACTTGTCGCGCAGCCGGGCGACGTGCCGGCCGACCGCGGCAATGTATTCCTCGATAGTCCCTTCGACCGGCAACGGCGGCATGGTGTGCAGCTTTGGCGATCGGGCAAAGTCGATCAGCGTCTCCTCGTCGAACAGTTCTATTTGTCGGCTCGCCTCGATGATTGCTCGCGGCGCACCGGCGGTGCCCGTGCCGTAGGAGACCGTCTGCTCCAGCGGCAACTGCACGACGACGGCATCAGCCTGCTCGACCGGACACGGCGGCAGGTCGAGGAATTGTTTGTGGTTTTGTTGCATCTTGACGTTTAGTTACGTGCTGAAAACAAGTGGGGTTCAGGTTACTTTTTTCTTGTTTCGAGCACCGCGCGGATCAGCAGCGGCCATGCGATGGTCGCGTCGCAATGGACCTCGGCGAACCGTCCGCCTTCACTGCGGCTGAGGAATTTTCCCCACGATACGCCCTCGCTGTACGTACAGCCGCTCAGCCCGCCCCAGTGGGCCGGCTCGGGACAGATACGCACGCCGTAGCGGAACCTCGGCGCCGGTATATCCGTACCCAGCCGCATGTTGATGATATCCACGAACGGCCCGACCTGCTGCGCCCAGTTGCGAGGCACGCCGCCGCCGATGGTAAATATCCCCAGCCGGTCCGCCTGTAGAATCCGCCGCGTGTAGTCGTGCAGGTCCAAGAACGGATTGAACGCCGGCACGGTATGATTGTAGGAGGCGACTACGTCGGCGACCGATTTCCCGCTTCCGGTCGCCGACGGAGTCGCCTCCCACAAGTTGTTTTTCGACAAATTTTCAACCTCCGCAATACCTTTGGCAATACAATGCGTCGCCACGTCCAGCCCAAGCTCCGAGTCGGTCATCGCCGGCACGTAGACCGGCACGCCGCGCCGCTGTGCACAACCCAGTATGCTGGGCATCTGGTTTTGTTCGATTAGTTTCCGCCCGATCGCACGGTTCAGTTCCCACGAGCACGTCGGCCGCGAGAGGTCCATCTCGCCGAGCACTTCGCCGAGCAGTTCTTCCGTGCGGCAGAGGTTCGCCTCCATCTCAAGCGTATCGTATACGCGATTGTAACCCCACTGATAAAGCTGTGCGTCGGGCACTTTCGGATCGTGCTTATAGTGCACTCCGCCGACGGCCTCCGACAGGCCGTGCGCCATAATCGCCCCGGTGCAGATTATCATGTCTGCCAGGCCGGCCTCGATCATCTCGCACAGCACAAGGCCCATCTTCGCAACGGTCATCGCGCCCGAGACGGTCACCACGACGGTGCACTTCGGGTCGTCGGCCATAGCCAGCAGCACCTCGAAGGCCTCGCCCAGTTCTCGGGCGCCGAACGCTGTTTTCGACATCGCCCGGAGCATATCGGCAAACCCCTCGACGCGGCGCAAATCGAGCGCATCGAGCGGCTCCAGTCCGTCGTCTCGGCCGTCGTGCAGGTCTCTGGTCATTGCTGTTGTTGATGTTGGTTGATAATTCGTTGCCATTCCCCCCGGATTGCAATCCGTGGGCTTTTCGGCTTTTATATAATGATATCAATCCGGGATTCAACAATAAATACTACCAAGTCGTGTAGGAGAAAAGCCATGTCGGACCCGCAAGTGCCGCAGGAAGCGTTTTTTACCAAGGGGGTTGGCGTACACCAAAACCGTCTGCAGAGCTTCGAGCTGGCCCTGCGCGAGGCGGGCATCGAGGTGTGCAACCTGGTCCGCGTATCGAGCATCTTCCCGCCCCGGTGCAAGGTAATCTCGAAGCGGCGGGGCTTGGCGAAAATCCAGCCTGGGCAGATCACGTACGTCGTACTGGCCGAGGCTTCGACCAACGAACCGGCCAGGCTGGTCGGCGCAGGCGTGGGGCTGGCTGTGCCGGCCAATGGAGACCAGTACGGATACATCAGCGAGCATCACGGCTACGGTATGTCGAAGCCGCACTTAAGCGACCTGGTCGAAGACATGGCCGCCACCATGCTGGCGACCACGCTGGGCATCGAGTTCAACCCGGAAACGGCCTACGACGAGCGCAAAGAAATCTACCACATGTCGGGCAAGATCGTCCGCACCCGGGCGTGCGTGCAGACGGCCCGCGGCAACAAGGACGGCCTTTGGACCACCGTGGTCGCCACGGCCGTGTTTTTGTTTTGACACAACAACCGTTTGCAATTGTTGACAACCGCTTTTATCGCCACTATGATGAGTCATGTGCAGTCACCATGAATGATGACAGTGGCGAATGATCGTCTGGACCGACTACATTCGCATTAACAGTAGAGGGGATACAGTTATGATTGTGATTCATCCAGAATATGTTGTTGACGACAAGAACCGGAAGAAGGCCGTTGTTCTTCCCCTTTCGGAGTGGGAACAACTTATGCAAGAGCTTGACGAACTTGACGACATCCGCGCCTATGATCAGGCTAAAGCCCAGCCATCCGACCCAATTCCATTTGAGGACGCCGTTCTGGAGATTCAATCCGGAGAATAGGGTTGAGATACGAAATCCAGGACGACAAACTTACAGTGCTCGTCGTCAACGTTGGGGATCGCAAGAACGTATACAGGCAACCGAGCAACAAATGAAATGTCCTGTCTGCGGCACTGACCTGTCCCAGTATTCATACGGCGGCCAGACCATAGATGTCTGTCCTGAATGTCAGGGTATCTGGTTCGATCCTGGAGAACTGAAGGACGTAGCGAACGAAATGATTCGGCAAAATGTCGTCCCGGACCAGGAAGCAAAAGAAGCGTTTCACGTAAGATCAGAATCGACGGATCGAGACGAACCAATGAAGCTGTGCCCGAGATGTGGCGAATTCACAGAGGTGTTCAATTATTCTTGCGATTCAAACGTTTTTTTGAACAAATGCCCGACATGCCACGGTATATGGGCTGACCAAGGAGAACTTGAGCGCATCGCTCGATATCTCAAGGGGAATCCGGCAGTCAACAGATACGTCGAATCCCTCGCGAAGAAAGTGGTCAGTGACAGTGAACAAGGCATTGTCTCCCGATTGCTGAGATCACGCCTCCTTTCCGGTATTATCGCCTCGGTTTACCTCTGTGCCGCTATTGGCACGGGAGACGCTAAGACCATTGTGAATATGATAATGTTCTTGATTCTCACTCTCGGGTGCATTTGGTTCTCCGACGCCATGGGAAGTTATACGGGCATTCTTTCATTTCCCCGTCCGGCGATAACTCGAAGAACACCCGGCATTTTTATCGCTCTGGCGGGTTGGGTTCTGCTGCTCATGCCGTTGGTCGTTGGGATAACTCTCGCCGTGTGCTGTGATTAACCGTGCGCCACTGCTTCGCCGGAAGCAGTGTGCCGGGAGAATGGCAGCCGGGGCGTGGCACAATTCCCGCACCACACGTTCGTAGTGACCGCATTCATGCGGTCTATTGGGAAAAAGCCCCGATGGATCGGGGCACTACGAACGGCACTACGAACGGCATTACAAACGGCCCAAGTCGAAAACAACGGCCTTGCCCTGCACATTGCAATCCTTCGCGGCGGCCGAACGCCAAATCTCCGCCGCACGCGGCAGCCGGACCACCTCGGAATATCTCATGTAGCGATACGAATAGACGTAGAACTCCGCCGCTTCATAATTGCCTGAAAAAACGTCCGGCGCCACGCGGTGTGCGTACATCGGCTCGTACGGCCGCTGCTTGGTTTGCGGCCGGTCCCAGGCGAGGAAGATCAAATACCGCACGTTCTTCTCGCGCAGATATTCGGCAAGCCGCTCATCGCGCAGGGCGTCTTGGTATGCGAAATCGTTTATCAGCCCGTCGAGGTTGACCACCGTACGTCCGCTCCAGAAGGCGAGTTTCCCACAGTCCGTGCATGCCCAAACCTGGTCGGCCGGGCGGGACTTCATCAACTCGATCAACTCCACCGACTTACGGAAGGGGACAGTCCCATTGTCGCGCAGCGAAAATCGGGACAGTCCCCACGATTTCAGTCCCCACGACTTGGTGACCGACGCCAGGTTGACCGCCAGCGTGCAGACGGCGGCCGCGACGGCCAATGTGCGGAGCCGACGCAGCGAGACCATGTTGGCAACGCCTGCGGCCAGGGCAAACGTCCCGGTCAACACGGCCGGGCCGAGGTACCAGGTGGGCACCGGCTTCGACCACTTTTGAAACAAAGTAAACGCCGCCAGTTGCACCACGCACAGCACCGCGGCCGTCAGCCCGGCCCCGCGCACTTCACGACCGGCTCGGCCGCCGCGCAGT
>DAOWNK010000030.1 GCA_030642635.1 Pirellulales bacterium | reverse complement strand
TATTTGTAAGTTTATGCTAGCTGTTAGCAAGCATTCGTTGTTGAGGATCAAGGCCTCTGAACCCTAAAGCTCAACCCCTCGAAAAGTGCGGACTTCGCACTTAAAAACGGAAGAGCCGTATGATGCGGCAGGCGAAGGTCGCCGTACCGGCGGCCGCTAGACTTGTGGGTTTTCACGTTTAGCAGTTGCCGGTACGGCAGCTTGAACTGTCGACTGACTATAATGAAGGGCAACTAACAGCAAATTTTGCAATGTATGCAGGATGCTCTTGTGTGCTTTGAAGAAACCTTACTCCATCAAAAAGAGAGGAACCTGAAATGAGCGAAAAGAATCGATCGAACAGTGGCCGAGATGACCACATCAGCCGCCGCAGCATGCTTCGACGTGCCGTCGGCATGAGCGTTGCCGGTACTGCGGCCTTGGCCGTTTCCCCTTGCACCGTTGCGAGCGAACGTGCGGAAGGGATCGTCATCAAAGGTCGCATCAACCAGTCCGTTAATCTCTGGTGTTTCGAGAAGTACTGGGATGTTGAGAGGATCTGCCAGATCGCCAGGCAGCTCGGCTTGAAGAGCGTCGAACAGGTTGATCCCGAGCATTGGCCTATTCTCAAGAAGTACGGTCTTGTCTGCGCCCTTGCCAAAAGCCATGGGCTTGAGAAGGGAATGAACAACCCAAAATACCAGCCCATGTGTCTGAAGAAGACTCGCGACGCCATCGACGCCTGCGCCGAGTATGGTTTTCCCAATGTTATCGCTCTGACGGGCTTCCGCGAGGACATCCCGGACGACGTCGGCGTCAAGAACTGCGTCAGCGGTTACAAGAAGATCATTGGCTACGCCGAGAAAAAGAAGGTTAACCTTTGCCTGGAAAATCTCAACACTCGCGTGGGCGCTGAGATGAAAGGCCACCCCGGATACCAGGGCGACCACATCGACTACTGTATGGAGATTGTCAAACAGGTTGGCTCGCCCAGAATGAAGCTGCTGTTTGACATCTACCATGCGCAGGTCATGGATGGCGATATCATCACCCGCATCCAGCAGTACAAGGACTACATTGGCCACTACCACACCGCCGGCAACCCGGGCCGTTGTGAACTCGATGACAAGCAGGAGATCAACTACAAGCCTATCATGGAGGAAATCGTCAAAACCGGCTTCAAAGGCTATGTTGCCCAGGAGTTCATTCCGACCCGTGATCCTTTGGAGGGTCTTAAAGAAGCCGTCGTTCTGTGCGACGTGTAATAGAGAATAGAGATTTGTCGTATTGTCCAGGCTCCTTATGTGAGTCAAGTTCCACGTAACCTTGGAGGTCTAAACCATGCGTGACTTCGCAACAATTTTGTGTTCAACTGTACTGTTCACCGCGTTGGCTGGCGCCGCCGTGGCCGAGGAAGGTTTTCGGCCGCTGTTCGACGGCAAAACGCTCGACGGCTGGCACGGGGATTCCGATTGCTGGAGCGTCGAAAACGGCGACATTGTCGGCTCAACCGATAACAAGACGCTCAAACATAACACGTTCCTCTCCACCAAGAAAACGTACAAGAACTTCGTCCTCAAGGTCAAGTTCAAGTTGCGGAATTTTAACTCCGGCGTGCAGATCCGCAGCCAACAGCGCCCCGATTACGTGGTGGCCGGCTACCAGGCCGACATTGCCGACAAACCCGAGCACATGGGTGTGCTTTACGAAGAGCGGCTCCGCGGCAAGCTGGCCGGGTCCGACCCCGAGGAAGTCGCAAAACACATGAAAAAGGACGGCTGGAATGAGTACGTGATTATCTGCGACGGGCCACGGATCAAACAAATCCTCAACGGTTACACTACTGTCAATTACACTGAACAAAGCGACGAAGGCGCCAAAGAAGGAATTATCGCCCTGCAACTGCACCGAGGTCCCAAGATGAAGATATGGTTTAAGGACATCATGATTAAAGAATTGCCGTGACGGCTTAGCGAGTGGCGCAGCACGCGCCTCGATTTGTAATAACCACACCGAAATCTATTTATAAGGAGACTTACCCATGACTACAAGTTTTAAGAACCATCCAACTAATTCTCGTCACACTTCCCGCCGAACTTTCCTCAAACAGTCGTCGACCATAATTGCCGGTGCCGCACTGAGTGGCGCCATAGCGCGTAGTGCCCATGCGGCTGGAGACGAGACGATCAAAGTGGCGTTGGTCGGCTGCGGCGCACGCGGCACGGGCGCCGCCGCACAGGCGCTTAAAACAAAAGGGCCGGTCAAGCTCCACGCGATGGCCGACATATTCGATGACCGGCTCCAGTCCAGTCTGGCCAATCTTACCAAGGGGCAGAAGTCCGATTACGATCGTGAGGCGCACGCGGGATTCAGCGCGCAGGTCGACGTGCCGCCGGAACGCCGTTTCGTCGGGTTCGATGCGTACAAAAAGGCGATCGACAGCGACGTAGACGTGGTGATTCTTACCACCACGCAGCACTTCCGCCCGGAGCACTACGAGTATGCCGTCCGGCAGGGCAAGCACGTGTTCATGGAGAAGCCGCTGGCTGTAGACGCACCTGGTGTGCGTCGGATACTGGCCGCCAACGAACAGGCCAAGAAGAAGGACCTGAAGGTCGGCGTCGGGCTGATGTCGCGCCATAACGCCAAGTACCAGGAAACGATCCGACGCATCCATGACGGTGCCATCGGTGAGATCGACTTCATGCGTTGCTATTGGAACGTGGGTTTCTTGCGCGACACCCCGCCACGCTCGGCCGATCAGACGGAGATGTACTACCAGTTGCGCCACCCGTATCACTTCCTTTGGCTCAGCGGCGATTATTACGTCGACGCGCTGATCCATGCCATCGATGCGTGCCTTTGGGCGACCGGCGGCCACCCGGTCGATGCCCAGGGTGTTGGCGGTCGGCAGTTCCGGCTGGACAACCAGCACGGCGACGCTTACGATCATCACTTCGTCGAGTACACCTTCGAGGACGGCTGCAAGATGTTCGCCCAAACGCGGCAAATTTCCGGCTGTTGGAACAATTACTCTGCACACACCCACGGCTCGAAGGGAGCGGCCGACATCATCAAAGGCCGAATAGAGGGCGCCAATAAGTGGCGATTCCGCGGCCGATTCGCCAACCCATACCAGGTCGAGCACGACGTGCTGTTCGACGCCGTCCGCAACAACAAACCTCATAACGAGACTGAGTACAGCGCGATCAGCACCATGACCGCGATCATGGGCCGCATGGCCTCCTACTCCGGCAAGATGATCCGCTGGGAGGACGCGCTTAACTCGAAGGTGAGCCTATCGCCGGAGAAATACGCCCTCGACGCCGTGCCGCCGGTTGTTGCCGGCAAGGACGGCCTGTATCCGGTCGCCATGCCGGGGATTACCAAGGTGCTTTGAAATAAACTAAAACAAACACACCACGGAGCCACGAAGGACACGGAGGCGTTGTAGTGTTAATTGTCTCAAATAACCAAGAGGAGCCTACCAATGCGTTTGACTTATTTTTTTGTGATCGTTTCGTTGTTTGCCTCGAATTTACTCTACGCGGATGAAAGCGGCGGAATTGTAGATTCGTTGGGTGAGCTAAGGTTCGGCATTGTGGACAGTGAGGCCAATGGCTGCACCATGCGGCAGGTGCTTGCCGATTTCGGCGTTGCCGCGGGAAATATCGTTGAAGCCGACCTGTCAAAACCGCTGAAAGAAATAAACGTTCTTGTGCTTGCCGACGGCGTTGTCGGCCGCGACGATGCAATTACAAGCAGCGCGAAAAAAATCCAGGAATTCGTCCGGCAAGGCGGAATCTGCTGGATACTCTCGCAGAAACACGACGCCTGGACATCCAAATGGTTGCCGGAACGCCTGAAAAATCTGAAGCTGACACACCAATACGGCCTGCGATGTGTCGGCAGCAAGGCGCCGCACTACCTTTGCCCGTGGCTGGTCGAGCGGCATCATGCAGTGTTCAACCATCCGAACCATCTCGACGAGAGCGATTTTTCGTTCTGGGCACTTACGGTGGATAACGTTCCGTGTTTCACCTCGGCTTTTTCAGCGATCACGTCCGTCTCCGGCTGGGACGTGTTGGGCCGATATGCCGACCCGAGTTGTGCCGACGGCGCGCTTATCCTACAGGCCCCCGACGGCAAGGGGCTTTACCTTTGGACACAGATTTTCTCGCCGCAGATTGTCTGGCAACAGCCCAACAAGCGATTGCGCCAGACGTGGGAAAAACTGCTGGAGAACGTGTTGACGTATTTCGTCTCGTTGCGTCGCGGCGAGGTTTGTCGGATCGAATCTCAGCCGCGGCCATGGTCTGTGTTGGCCGGAGAAAATGTGGCGATCGAAACGACTGTGGAATCTCCGCTAACAGTGGAAAAAGCCGACGCCGAGGTGCGTTCGCCCGACGGGAAACTCACGAAGGTAACGCTTACGGCCGGAAAGGACGGACTGCTGAAAGGAAACTTCACACCGCAACAGCGCGGCGAACACTTCGTCAGAATTACCGTCTGCTTCCGCGGCGGTGCAGTTGCCCACGACCATTTTGCATTTAAGGTTACCAAGGGATGGACAGCGTACTACTCGATCGCGCACATCCACATGCGAGACTGCAACGGCTGGGGCACCCAGTGTCCAGGCACGCTGTTCGGCGGTGCGAGGTATCTTGGCTACGACGTGATCCAACTCGCCGCAATCCGCGACGACGGCCGGTGGGACGAGATGCGGATGGCCGACAACCCGGCGTGCCGCTTCGTGCCCGGCTCCGAACTCCACTATCGAATTTATAAGCGATCCGGCCAGCGTGGCGAACACTTTTGGGAAGACATCCGGGCAGTTGGAATCTCCAAGTTTATCCCCTATCCACATCGCATATATGAAGACGAGGCACAACAAGTTGTCGCCAAGTTGGTTGAGCAAATCAACACACAGGGTGGACTCGTCTACGGAAACAGCGATTTCTGGGCCAAACGCGGCCTGCCGATAAATGGGGTGGAAAATGCGGTAGACGAGGTCGAGTACAGCCATCCGGACCTAAGCCCATTTTGGGAGAAGCAGCACCGCGTCTGGGTAACCAGCGCTATTGATTGCCACGGTATCGTCACGCTCCTTACCCGACGCAATTGGAACGTCGTTTGGCTCGACAAGCCTCTTACCACGGCGAATTTTCTCGCCGCGTTGAAGGCGGGGCGGTGTGCGGCTGTTAACAGGATCGACTCGGTATGGCTTGATGTGGCCGGTCAGCCGATGGGCGGGACGGTGTATGCCGTGGACGAGGTGCCGATCCACTTTCACATCGACGCCGGTGAACCGGTCGGCGGCATCGGCACCGTCCGCTGGCCCGCGAAACCGCCCAAGGAAGGCTTCGTCAAAGGGCATCTGGTGTACGAAGACAAGGTCTACCATAAGCCCGACGAGCAGGCTTACGTGGTCCCGCCGGAACGCCCTCGAACGATCCGTTGGGTGGAGGTTGTCCGTAGCGGCAAGGTCGTCAAGACCTATTTGCCAAACACGCCAGAGGTGAAGCAAAACTTCTCCGACTGTGTAGACGGCAATACATGGTACTGCTTGCGGGTGCGGTCTTCGGATGGCTACGCACACACGAATCCGGTATTCGTCAAACACATCGACGGCCCGGCCGGCGCGTGGCTATGGTCGCGTGGCGAGATCGCCGGGGTGACTTGCGACCGCCAGGCGAAGCAGTGGCAAGTCGAGTTGAACAGCGGCGGTGCGATTCGATTTTGCATACCAGCCCGGCAGGCCACCTGCACGGTTGACGGCAAACCGACCGACTGCCGGCTCGACTCTCGCAACGGCATCGGCGAGCTAAAAGCGCCGGATGGCGCGAAAAAGGTCGTGATTTCGTGGTAAATTATTCCCGTATCAAACATTAAGGAGCATCTTCATGACTAACTTGAACCAAGTAACACGACGTGGGTTCCTCGGCCGGACGCTTGCCGCCGGTGCGGCAGGTTTGGCGACTACAAATCTTCTTTCAAAAGCCGCAAATGCCGCAACGGAACAGCTGCAACAGGGCAAATGGCAGATCGGCATCTATACGCGGCCCTGGAGTAAGCACGATTATCGCGTGGCGTTCGATGCAATGGCCCAGTCCGGTTTTAAGTACGCCGGTCTGATGACTACGACGCACGAAAACTCGAAAAGTCGATTGGTGCTTTCGGTCGAAACCACGCCGGACGAAGCCGGCAGGATTGGCGCAGAGGCCAAGAAACGCGGTCTGGAGATCGCTTCGGTTTACGGCGGCGGCATACCGGTGGACAAGTCGTTGGAAGCGGGCATCGACGGCCTGCGGCGGCTGATCGACAACTGCACGGCCGCTGGGGCCGCCTCGCTGCTGATGGGCGGCATCGGCAACAAAAAACTCTACAACACCTACTACAAGGCCATCGCCGAGTGTTGCGACTATGCCGTCGAGAAACAGTTGCCGATTGTCGTAAAGCCACATGGTGGATTGAACGCCACTGGGCCGCAATGCCGAAAGACAATCGAACTGGTCGGCAAGAAAAACTTCCGCATCTGGTACGACGCCGGTAACATTTATTATTATTCCGACGGCAAGCTCGACCCGGTCGACGATGCCGCAACGCTCGACGGACTGGTGACCGGCATGTGTGTGAAGGATTACAAGCATCCGAAGTGTGTCGCCATTACGCCCGGCGCCGGCATGGTAGACTTCCCGGCCGTGATGGCACGGCTGAAACAGGGCGGTTTTACACACGGGGCGCTGGTTATCGAGGCCCTGACCCCCGGCGACCTTGCCGGTACACTCAAAGAAGCAAAGAAGGCGCGCAAGTTCGTCGAAGAGTTGGTCGGTTAAACGACAACCGGCAATACCTTGACATTGCTTGCCCCGGGCGTTAGATTGAAACCATAGCATTTAGCCCCGGGTGAATACACCCGGGGTGGCTGGGAAATATTTGCCACGTAAATAGTTTTGGTGCGTTCCACGCACACTACAAAACTACCCACCCGTTGGAATTCCTTTGGGAATTCACACCACACTCATACATAGCGTATGAACATGATCCCGGGTGAACATGCCCGAGGATCCCACCCCAATTTCAAAGGAGAGTAATCATGCTATTGCGCATCCAGAGTTTTGTTGTTGTGCTGTCGGTAATTACCTGCACGTCGGCATACTGCCAGGAAGCAAAGAAAACAGCCGAGGAACCTGCATCGCCGCCGAACATCGTGCTGGAAAACGATTGTGTGACGTACATTATCAGTCCGGACGGCAAGAATTTGAGCTTTGTGGACAAACGATCGGGCAAGGACTATTGCGCCGAGAAACCTCGGTGTACGTTTGTCTCGTTGAAGAAAAGCGGGAAGCACTATGCGCCGTCTTCGTGCTCGATTGCCGACGGCAAAATCACCGTTGAATTCAAGGAGCCGGGCGTTATTGTTGTGGTCAATGTCGCTACCAAGAAGCATTACTTCGTGTTCAAGGTCGCATCGGTCAGCGATCCGGACGTTGACGAGATGCTGCTGTTGAATCTTGCCGTTGCGTCGTGCAAATACGTAAACAATATGTCGGGTGTGGCGTGCGACGATGATTTTGCGGCGTGTGTGCGTGCGCTGAATCTTCAGGCCAACCCGAGCGTGGGCGGAAACCCGGCCGTGCTGCGTTCGACGTGTTGCCGCAAATATGGGCTGGTCGGCGCTAAGGCGGTGCTGGTCGGATGCCTAGCCGCCGAGGTACGCCCGGTGCTCAAAGAGGTGATCCACAACGAGGGACTGCCTTACTCCCCACTGGGCGGGCCGTGGGCGCTGGACACGCCGGAGAACCAAGGCTCCTATCTCTTCGCCCGCGTATCGGAAGACAACGTCGAGCAATGGATAGCACTGGCTAAGAAAGCCGGGATCATGTATATCCACTTTAATGGTTGGTATAAGTCGCGTGGGCACTACCAGCCGCGGAAAGACCTCTTCCCTCACGGTTTGGACGGCGTGAAGGCTGCGGTCGATAAGATACACGCCGCCGGCTTGAAGGCCGGAATGCACACGCTTACCGGCTGCATCTCGCCGGGCGACCCCTTCACAACCCCGGTGCCCGACAAACGGCTGAAAAAGGATCGACTTTTCACACTGGCTCAGGCGGTGAACGAAACGGACAACGTCATCCCTCTTCTGGAAAGCCCCCACGGGCTGCACACCATCTGGGCCTACGCGAGCAGAGGCAACGTCGTGCAAATCGGCGACGAGCTTGTTCAGTACGCGGGGCTTTGCGAGGAGCCGCCGTATGCACTTATGAAATGCAAGCGAGGCGCGTTCGGGACGAAGGCTCAATCGCACAAGAAAGATGCAACCGTTTCGCACCTCTATGTGCGCTATTCATTTCAGCCGGATGAGAACTCGACGCTTGTCGACGACGTGGCCGATTGCATTGCGAAAGTCGTCAACGAATGCGGCTTCGATCTGATCTACCACGACGGCGCCGAAGGTATGCCTGCGAGACACTACGGCGCATCGAAGATGAGAACGGCAATTTTCAACAAGATCAAACGGCCAATACGAGTGGAGTCGAGTTCGAGCGGTTTGCACCATTGCTGGCCTTTTCACTCGTGCGTTGGCGCATGGGATCTGCCCCATTGGGGACTGAAACGTTTCGTTGACATCCATTGCCGGTCGAACGAGCGGTATCGAAAACGCAGTCTGATGCCGGCACAATTAGGTTGGTGGGGGATTTTTGGGCACACCGACAATTACGACGCAGAACGGCCCGACGAGTTGGAATACCTCTGCTGCAAGGCCCTTGGCCACGATATGTCCATGTCGTTCCAAGGTCTACGGCCGTCAGCCAATCCCTCGAATGCACGCCAAGATGAGTATCTGGAGATGATCGGCCGCTACGAGAAACTTCGGTTAAGCGGGTACTTCTCCGAATCCGTGAAGGCCAGGCTAAGAGAGCCAAAGAAAGAGTTTCACCTCATTCAATCGCCCGACGGCAAGTGGCAGTTCATCCCAACCGACTACGCCGAGCACAAGGTAACTAGGCTGGGCGACGGCAGCAGCACTTGGTCTGTGAACAACCGATTCGCCGTGCAGCCGCCGAGCTTGAGAATCCAAGCCCTGTACGGTGCCGCTCCCTACGATGGCCCAGAGAGTATGCTTTTGGCAGATTTTGGCGAGGGGCAGGAATTCAATACCGTCAAGACAGCGGGAAGTGTTACGTGCGGTTTGACAACGACAACCGACCAAGTTAAAGCCGGCCATTCCAGCGGATGCTACGTGGCCAAGAGCGACACCGCCGAGCGCCGCGGGGCGTGGGCATGTGTGACGAAAGAATTCTCGCCGCCCATCGATATCCGCAAATACGGCGCAATCGGCGTATGGATTCACGGCGACGGCAAGGGAGAATTGCTCAACTTCCAACTGACCAACCTGCCTCATTACTGGGAAGGCGGACAGACGTGCAGCGAACACTACGTAACCGTGGACTTCACCGGCTGGCGGTACGTCGAACTGCTGCTGCGCGAGCGGGATGCGGAAAGACACGGTGACTACGCATGGCCATATAATCCCATCTACGGTATCTACCGCGCGGGACTCCGCCGCCAGTGCGTCACCAAGCTGGCCATCTACTATAACAACCTTCCTCCCGGCGAAGAGACCAAATGCTACCTCAGCCCCATTAAGGCACTGCCGGTGGTAAAGGTGAAGCTGAAAAACCCGAGTGTTGCCATTGGCTGCCGGACCGTCGTTTTTCCGGTGGAGTTGGAAAGCGGCTGTTACATCGAGTTCAACTCGCCGGACGACTGCAAGCTTTGCGATCCCGACGGGAAGGTGATACGCAATGTCAAGCCGCAAGGTGAGACGCCGACTTTGGCTGCTGGTGAGAACGAGGTCAAATTCACCTGTGGCGGTACGCAGGGCTACAACCTACGTGCAGCGGTCAGCGTGATTACCTACGGAGAACCGTTGCGGGAATAGGCAAACTAAGTGATAATATGTTGTTTACCGAAATTTCTTTTTTCAGGAAGGACAATGCGATGTTTCACAAACACTGGCTGGCTGCACTAGGAATCTGTGTCGTGATGACTGTCGCGGCTACTGCCGCACCACCGCTTAAGGCGCTGATCGTTGACGGACAAAACAACCACGATTGGAAAAAGACCACGCCGCTGTTGAAGCAGTATTTGGAACAGACCGGTTTGTTCGCGGTCGACGTGGCCACTTCACCACCCAAGGGCCATGATCTTAGCGGTTTCAAGCCCAACTTTGCCGCCTACGACGTGGTGGTCAGCAACTACGGTTTTGGCGGCGATCCGTGGCCGGAAGAAACAAATAAGGCGCTGGTCGATTACATGGAAGGCGGCGGCGGGCTGGTCATCTATCATTCGGCCGACAACGCGTTTCCCGGCTGGAAAGAATACAATTTAATGATCGCCCTGGGCGGCTGGGGCGGCAGAAACGAAAAAGACGGCCCGTATGTGTATTGGCAAGATGGAAAAATCGTCCGCGACATGACGCCCGGCCCCGGCGGGTCGCACGGACCGCAGCACGAGTACCAGCTTGTCGTCCGCCGGGCGGACCACCCGATTACCAAGGGCCTGCCGAATGTGTTTATGCACTCGGCCGACGAGCTTTACAACCGGCTACGCGGCCCGGCGAAGAACCTGACCGTGCTGGCTACTTCATTTTCGCCCAAGGACAAAAAGGGCACAGGCCGGCACGAACCGATGTTGATGACGATCCAATACGGCAATGGCCGCGTATTCCATACGGTGCTTGGACATGCCCCAAAACAGCTTCGTAGCGTGGCGTTTATCGTCACGTTCCAGCGCGGCGCCGAGTGGGCCGCCACCGGCAAGGTAACGCAAACCGTGCCGGACGACTTCCCGGGGCCGGATAAGCCGAGCGTACGGGAATAGGTATGCGGTAGGTGGTAGGTGGTAAAAAGCCCCCGCATTGCCATGCAGGGGCATCTCGTAGGGTGCGTGAAACGCACCTTCTACCATATCTCGTGTCTTGTGGTGCGTTTCACGCACCCTACAAGTATTAAGAGGTCATCTTCTCGATAGTATACGGCTCCCGCTGTCGGCGGCTGAGCATCGCACTGGCCTGGGCGTCGCCGATGAAGTCTTCCTTGGCCGGGTCCCACCGCAGTTTGCGCCCCAGCAGCATGGTTATGTTGGCCATGTGACAGGCGTTTACCGAGTTGCAATGGGTAAAGACGTCGGAGATCGGCTGTGAGCGGTCCTTGATGCACTCGAAGAAATTTTGCATGTGGTTGCCCGGCCGTTTACCTTTGCATAGTTTGACAATCTCCTGGTCGAGCCATTCTTTGTCTTTCTCGGAAAGCTCTTCGATCGGCCGGCCGGTCAGTCCGCCGCGGTTGACGCGGATTTTGCCCTGCTCGCCTGCGATGATCAATTCGTTCTTTCCGCTTACCAGGTTGATCGTATTGCCGTTCGGAATCGTGAGCAAACAGTCGAACGAATGGGCCACGTTATAGCTGTTGGGCAGTTTTGCCCGCCCGTTCAGGAAGTCGATTACGTTTACATCACTCCCGGCAAACAGCGGCAAAACGCCTTTCCCCTCGACCTGCACCACACCGGTATTCTCGCCGCCCAGCGCCCACAGTGCGATATCCGTGTGATGTACACCCCAGTCGGTCACCTGGCCGCCGGAGTACTCGAACCACCATCGGAAGTCGAAGTCGCACCGCTGCTTGGTGTATGGGACTTTTGGTGCCCGGCCGAGCCAGAAGTCCCAGTCGAGCTCCTTCGGTGGAGTGGTGTTTTCAAACGGTCCCCAACTGGTTTTTTCCCGCTCAAAATCGGGCCAGCCGACCGAACTGATTGCATGGAGTTTCTTACCCAGCCGTCCGCTTCGGGCAAGTGCAACCGCCTTTAGGAACTTCAGTCCGTACTCGCTCCGCTGCTGCGTGCCGACCTGGAACACCCGGCCGGTCTCCTTAACAACCCGGCGAATTTGCTTGCCTTCATCGATGGTCAGCGTTAGCGGTTTTTCGCAGTAGACGTCCTTGCCGGCATTCATCGCCGCAATGGCAATGGCTGTGTGCCAGTGGTCGGGCGTTCCGATGGTCACCGCGTCTACGTCTTTTCGTTCGAGCAGCTTGCGGAAGTCGCCGTAGATATCGCATTTGCCGTCGTAACTGGATGCGAATCGCTCGGCATGTTTGCGGTTTACGTCGCAGCAGGCGACCATGTTGCCGAGTTGGCCGGCCCGATGGCCGATATACGAGCCTTGACCGTCGAAAGGTTCCTTGTGACCCCAATGTGGTGTATAGGTGCTAACACCGATGGCGGCCACATTGAGCCGATCGTTTTTCGATTCGGCCTCGGCCTGCGAACTGCTCCAGAAATAAGGTACGGTTGTACCGGCGGCAACGATGCCTGCCGAGCCTTTCAAAAAATCACGACGGGTGGATTTTGATTGATTCATGGAATGTTCCTCCTAAAAAATACGATTGTAGATACCTTTGAGACGCTCAACTACCTCGGGGTGCTTATCGGAAACATCGTGCTGCTCGGCCGGATCAGTGTCGATGTTGAACAGCATCATTTTTTTGGGTAGATCGCCGGTCAAGACACCCGGGTATTGATCGGGCTTACATTGCTCGTGCTGGGCGATTATCGTTACTCCGTCCGGCCCGCGCGGGTCGACCCAATCATCCACTTTCTCGCGATATTGCAGCCCGCCAGGTGGGAAGATGTGTAGTTTCCACTTGCCGCTGCGGACGGTCATCAAACGTTGGCCGTGCATCGCCACCAGCGACTCGTGTGGAGTGGGTGCGTCGGAAGTCAACATCGGCATGATGTCTCGGCCGTCGATTGCCCGATCATCCGGCAATGCGATGCCGGCGGCTTTCAATATTGTAGGAAATACATCAATCGTGCCGGCGAGAGCATGGCAAATACGACCGGCAGAGATTTTGCCCGGCCAGCGGGCGATCATCGGCACCCGAATGCCACCCTCCCATGTCCGGGCTTTCATTCCGCGCAGTCCTCCGGTACTGCCGCCGAACCATGGACCATTATCCGAGGTGAAAATCACCAGCGTTCGTTCATCCAGGTCCAGTTCTTTCAGTTTCGAGAGGACTTGGCCGACGGACCAATCCAGTTCCGCAATCACGTCGCCGTAGAGACCTGCACCGGTCTTTTTGTAAAAATCCTCCGATGCGGCTAACGGCTTGTGCGGCATTGCATGGGCCAAGTAAAGCAGGAACGGTTTAGACTTGTTTTTCTCGATGAACCGTAGAGCACGCTGCGTGTACTTTTTTGTCAACAGCGGCTGAATTACCGGGTACTCGACAACCTTTTCGCCGTCGATCAACTCAACCGGGCGCATGTCGTTGGAGTACAGGATGCCGAAGTATTCATCGAAGCCGTGACGGCACGGATAAAACTGCGGCTTGTGCCCAAGGTGCCATTTGCCGATGCAGCATGTGGCGTATCCGGCGGCCTGAAGCGACTCGCCAAGCGTAATTTCCGAGTCGGCAATGCCGCGATCGTCGGCCTTGGGACCGACGTCCGGACACGGGTTATGGACCAAGCCGTGGCGGAACGGGTATCGCCCGGTTAAGATCGTTGCCCTCGAAGGAGCGCAATACGGAACCGGCACGTAGAAGTCCGTCAGCCGCACTCCTTCTGCGGCCATGCGATCCAAAGCCGGTGTCTTAAACGTTGGATGGCCAAAACACCCCAGGTCGCCGTAGCCCAAATCGTCTGCGAAGATAACAACCACGTTGGGTTGCGTGATTTCAGCAGCCGTGGCCTCGAAGCTCGATGTGATTGAACCAAACCATCCGACCACGACGGCCAAGAGAACGGGTAAGTATCGGTGGTGTAGTGTAGTCATTGCGCCAGCACCTCCAGGAACTTCGGCATGAAGTATGGCAAGTCGGGCCAACCGCGAGAGGTGACCAGCGCGCCGTCTACCACCGCCGGCTTGTCGACGAATACTCCACCGGCCGACTCGATGTCGGCACGGATGCCGTGATAGGCGGCCATGCGACGCCCTTTGATTGTCCTGCCGGTGTACAAGAGCATTACGCCGTGGCACATCGCGCCCAGCGGGAGCTTCTTATCCATGAAGTAACGCACGATTTTGAGCACGTCGTCGTATTGACGAATTTCTTCCGGCCCGCGACCACCGGGAATCAACAGCCCGTCGTAGTCGGCCGGATTGACGTCCTTGTAGGCCACATCGGTCTTGATTTTGTAGCCCGGCTTTTCGGTGTAGTTGGAGTACTGCGGGTCGAAGTCGTGTACGACCATTTGCAACCGCTTGACGCTCGCGGCAGCCACAACCGGCACGGCCCCTTCTTCCACCAGTCGGTAGACCAGGTAGTAGGTTTCCAGCCCCTCGCTGAACTCGCCGATGCAGACCAGCACCCGCTTGCCCTTGAGCCGGCCGGCCGGCCACGACGCCGCCAGGGCTTGCGTGCTACCAAGTGTTGCAATGCCGGCGGCCCCAAACGAAGCGGCCAATGCCCGACGACGACTGATCTTTTTTGGTTCGTGTTTGAACATGACGTTCTCCTTTAGTTGTTATGACGTTAGTGAAAACGATGTTGTCGGAAGTATTCTGAACAAATTTACAACTTTCATCAGCGTTTGGCGAGCAAATCGGCGGCCACTTTGTCGAAGTACTCGACACACTGGGCGAGTTCGGCCGGCAAATTCGGCCCGTGATAGTGGTACTCCATGATGAACAAAGGCTTGATGCCCTGGCGATGAACCTCCTCCATCATTCCCTTGATGTTTCCCTTACCGGTGCCCCAAGGCACTTCGTGGGCGTCCAGGCGGCCGTACTTGTTCATGTCCTTGAAATGGAAGGAGATAATCCGTGATCCCAGCTTCTCGATCGCCTCGACCGGATTGACGGTCGAGCGCATCCAGTGTCCGGTGTCGCCACACGCGCCGATACGCTTGCTGCGGCCTTTGCAGACCTTCAGCACGGTCTCGGGATTCCAATAGTGAGACGGCGGTGCATGGTTATGGATCGCCACGTTGATACGGTACTCGTCGCAGAGACCCTCAATTATGTCTAACGCCTCGGGCGGAGGTTCGGAAACCAACGTCTCGATGCCCATGTCCTTGGCGAACTCGAACTCCTTGCGGCATTCCTCCTCGTTACTGGAAAGTTTGTTCGAGTAGTAACTGACAAACTTGACCCCGGCGTCGGCCAGTCGGCCCTTGAGTTCCTTGCGGAGTTGTTGTGACATCGACTGGTCGAGGTGTACGTCGGGCCTTTCCTTGCTGAGTGTCGGGCGCGAGCCGCCCTCGATGTACCGAAGGCCCAACGAAGCGACCTTGTCGATCGCCTCGTAGAAGATGGGGCGACGAAAGCAGTTGAACAATGCCCCAAGACGCCAGCCCAGCTTCTCGGCATGGGGAGCGCCGTTGGCAAGCTTCACTGCGGCAGCCAACGGGCGTGAGCCGCCCAGGCCAGTCAGCCCGATCCCGGTGGTTAGAACCCCGGTGGTTCTCAGAAAACGGCGGCGGTCGATCATGTCTCTCACGGCACGGCTCCTCGGAGAAATGGGATATTGTTTGTTGGCTTGCCAATCAGGAAGTCAATCGCTCGATGGTGTATGGCTCTCGTTGCTGGCGGCTGCGCATTGCGCTGGCCTCGTCGTCACCGATGAAGTCTTCCTTGGCCGGATCCCACCGCAGCTTGCGCCCGAGCAGCATGGCAATGTTCGACAGGTGGCAGGAACTGACGGAGCGGTGGTGCGTGAACACGTCTGAGATCGGCAGCGAGTGATCCTTGATGCACCCGAAGAAGTTGGCCATGTGGTTGCCCGGCTTCTTGCCCTTGTAGAGTTTGATCACTTCCTGATCGAGCCAATCCTTGTCGCTGTTGGTGAGTTCTTCGATTGGCTTACCGCTCAGGCGACCCCGGTTGACGAATATCCGGCCTTTGTCCCCTTCGATCAACACGCCCTTCGACTCGCCCTTGGGCACACTATGGAAGACGATCTTGGAACCACCGGCGAACGTCAGGGTGCAGTCGAACGTAACGGCCGTGTTGTACCCGTTGGGGATGTTTGGAAACTCGCCGGTTCCTTCGATCACCACGGGTCCGGTGTTTTCGCAACCCAGGGCCCACTGGGCGATGTCCACGAAGTGGACGCCCCAGTCGGTCACCTGACCACCGGAGTATTCCAGCCACCAGCGGAAGTTGAGGTGGCACCGCTGGGGACAATAGGGGACTTTCGGGGCCTGACCCAGCCAGAAGTCCCAGTCCAAGTGCTTTGGTGGAACCTCGTTGTTGAACGGACCACCTCGCCCGCCCCACATAGTGGCGGAAGTTACCGTCAGTTTTTTTCCTAGCCGGCCGCTGCGTGCTAAGGCCACCGCCTTGAGGAATATGCCGTTGTACTCGCTGCGCTGCTGTGTGCCGACCTGGAACACCCGGCCGGTCTGCTCGGCTGCCTTGCAAATCAGCTTACCTTCGTCGATGGTCAACGTGAGCGGTTTTTCGCAGTAGACGTCCTTGCCTGCTTTCATGGCCGCGATGGAGATTGCAGTATGCCAGTGACCGGGCGTGGCGATGATTACGGCTTCCACGTCCTTCCGGTCGAGCACGTTACGAAAATCTTTGTAGATTTCGCACTTCCCATCATAGCGGGCGGCAAAGCTCTCGGCATGCGTACGGTCCACGTCACAACAGGCAACCACGTCACCGAAGCGGGCCGCCTCGTGGCCGAGGAAGGAGCCGCGTCCCTGGGAGCGCGACTGTCGGTAGAGACCGACCCAGGAGGTGGACACACCAGCACCGATCAGCGCCACGACCGGCCGATCGTTTTTCGATTCGGCCTTGGCGTGCGAGCTGCTCCGAAAATAAGGTACTGCAGTGCCGGCGGCAACAATACTGGCTGACGTCCTCAGGAAATCGCGTCTGGTCGACTTCATGTGGCTTACTCCTTTTGGAGATTTTATTGGTTGTGCAGCAGTTTTGCCTTGCAGCGATTCAGCCGACCCTACTGTTTTTTCTTGTAGACCCGTACATAATCCACTTTCATGGCGGCGCCGTCCAGGGCGTCGGTGATTTTCCCGGCCCGCTCCAGGATCGCTGTGCTCAGCCGGACTGGTACTGCGGCACGACAGACCGTGTGGGGAAGCCTGATGAC
>DAOWNK010000060.1 GCA_030642635.1 Pirellulales bacterium | reverse complement strand
CGAGCATGGCATCTCGGGCCACGGCGACCGGTATCGGCCGCGCGGGTCGGTGGCCGCCAGCAGACTTGCGGCCAGCCGGGCCAACTCGATCACGGCGGCGGATCGCCCCGTTGCACTTCGTGGCGCATTGCCGCCTTTAAGCCGGGCACACATACCGCCGGTCATGTTGCACAGGTTCAAACGCGACCAGTCGCCGTTGACGATCGGTTCGACCTTATCGAGGAATTGCTCGATACGGTGCAACTCGGCCGGCTGGAGATAGTGCAGACCCTTGCTGCGTATCTTCGACAGATCGACCTCGTGCAGCACGGCGTGGAACAGCCGGTCCTGACGCCCCAAGGCCGTGGAGATGTCTTCCAGCACCGGCACCACCTGCCGACGGTCGGCGCCCTCGACCACAACCACCACGTCGTCTTCGTCGCCGAACTCGTCGATGTAATCTATCCAGAGCCGGTTGTAGCCGCACTCGGAATTCAACAGATCGAGCCGACTGGTGCGGAACCCCAACCGGCTGCCGGAGAATGCCAAAGCCGCCAGCGCAACGGCCACCGCCACGGCAACCGTGGGCACCGGAAATCGCAGCACCAACCGCGTGAGCAATCGAAGCGGCCAGGCCAACAGCGACGGTTCTTCCTGCGGCGTCCTTTCCGCGGGCATCGGAGTCCTTTCGGGTCGAGTCGGAGCCGGCCATTCTAGCGAACCTGCCCATCAGCGGCAAGATGAATTGCAAACCGGTAAAATGAGGAAATCTTGGTGTCAAGCCAACAGTATTCAGTCTCGTAGATTATGCTTCATTCTACCGTGTTGTTGCAGCGCGTACAACCGGCCACTCTTCGTGTCCTTCGTGCCCTTTGTGGTTGATTCCAATCCCATCTTTCTTCTTTCTCACCACGAAGAACACGAAGGGCACGAAGAGGTTGCCGTTTGTAGTGACCGCATTCATGCGGTTTTTCAGGACATTCCGTCGAACAGACCCGATAAATCGGGTCACTACAAATGGCCTTGCAATTGGCCGACGGATACTGTACAATCGTCCATATTGCGGCACTATGCCGTCGCTCTTTGAAAATTTATCTCGTTCCAGGTCTCACGCAAAAAGCGAAATAATTCGACAAGTATGGGAGACAGGATTACCAAGATTGACAAGATTCAATCTTGTAAATCACGTAAATCATGTCGAACCGAAGAGATGATGAATTATTGGAATTTGGGGCGGCCAAAACGTCCAACAATTCGCAAAACCCCGGGAAAACGACACTTCCGAGTTCACATACGTGGTTATCACCGTCGGAACACTCGGAACCCGATGAATCGGGCTACTACGAACGCCTTGGAGTTTTGCACGCGGTGAAACAATGGAAGGCAAAAAGCATCAGCCAGGTAGGCCGGGTCGTGACCCGGTGAATTTAACTGTTCATCCGGCCACGGTTCGCTCGGCCAACCGAATAAGCAGCGCTCGCGCCGCGCCGCTATCGATTGCCTCGGCGGCGGCTCGGGCACAAGCCACAAGCGACTCGGCCCGGCCGGCCGGCCAAAGCGCGGCCGCCGCGTTGGCTACGACAATGTCGCGCGGCGGGCCGGGGCGACCGTCGAGAATCTCGCGTATCAGCCGGGCGCTCTGCTCCGGGCCGTCTACCTGCATCGTTTCAAGACCAGCCGGTGTCAGCCCGAAATCGTCCGCCGTCCAGCTAAACTCGCTCAACCGGATACCGAGGACTTCGGTCACATCGGTCGTTGCGCCCAGCGAAACCTCATCCAAACCGTCTGTCCCGTGGACGACCATCGCACGACGGGTGCCCAGCATCGCCAGCGCCTCGGCCAGCAGCGGCCGCAGTTCGCTTCGACCGGTGCCGATCAACTGCAACTGAGCGCCGGCCGGGTTGCACAGCGGGCCGAGGATATTGAAGATCGTCGGGTGCGGAATCTTCCGACGGACCGCCGCGACGTGCCGCATCGCCTTGTGGTGCAACGGGGCGTAGCAGAAACAGATGCCAAGCTCATCCAGACAAGCCTCCACACAATCGAGATTCGCCTCGACGTTCACGCCCAAGGCGGCCAGCACGTCTGACGAGCCGCTGCGGCTTGTCACCGCACGGTTGCCGTGCTTGGCCACCGGCACGCCGGCCGCCGCGGCAACCAGTGCTGCGGCCGTGCTGATGTTAAACGTCCCGGAGGCGTCGCCGCCGGTGCCGACCACGTCCAGCAAGTCGGTTCGGTTGGTGCGGATGGGCGTCATGTATCGGCGCATGACCGCTGCGGCGCCGGCCACTTCGGCCACGGTCTCGCCCTTGTTGTGCAGAGCAATAAGCAGTCGGGCGATCTGGTCATCGGATGCCCGACCCTCCATAATCAGCCCCATCGTCTCCGACATTTGTGTCATTGACAGGTCCCTGCCGGCCTCGACGCGTTTCAGTGTGGTTTTGATCATGATGGTCATCAATTATACTAGGCGGATACCGCTTCGTGCAATCCGGCAACATGTGCATTTTGGTTTCGATCTCCTGCGATTTTCTCGGCATTCTGTGCTTGTAGTCTTGGCTATTTCCACGGTATAATGTAAAGCGATGAAGGAATCAATCAACTTCTGATGTGTAAAAATGGATAGGAAAACCAATGGCCAGGAAGGTGATTCTCGACGTAGACCCAGGCATTGACGACGCCATGGCGCTGTGCATGGCACTGTTCGACCCAGAGTTGGAGGTAGTGGCGGTGACGGCCGTCGGGGGAAACTGCTCGCCGGAGCAGGCCACGCGAAACGTTCAGGCGGTGATCGAGCAACTCGACCCGCCACGATGGCCCAGGCTGGGCGCCGCCTCGCCGCCGGACGACGGATTGCCAGTCGACGGACGGCATCTGTACGGTGCCGACGGGCTGGGTGATACCAATTTCGACGTGGCAGAACGCCAACACCTGCACCCCTCGGAAAAAGTCATCTGCGACCAGGTCCGCGACGCGTCGGAGGGATCGGTGACGATCCTCGCCTTGGGGCCGCTTACGAACATCGCCCGGGCGATGGCGCGCGATCCCGATCTCAATGCGTTGATCGGGCAAATCGTAATGATGGGCGGTGCGGTCTCCGGGCCGGGCAACATCACCCCAGCCGCAGAGTTCAACGTCTATTGCGATCCGGTTTCTGCCCAGGCCGTATTCCGTTCCCGATCGACCAAGACACTGGTCCCGCTCGACGTGACCAACCGTGTAGTGCTAAACTACGATATTTTCAACCGGTTGCCCGACGTATCGACCAAGGTTGGCAGGTTCCTGCGCAAGATACTTCCGTCGGCCTTTCGCGGCTACCGTCGGCAGTTCGGCCTGGAAGGAATCCACGTACACGACACGGTGGCACTGACGGCGGTTACGCATCCTGAGTTGTTCAGCACCGAAGAGATGGCCGGCGACGTGGAAACCCTTGGCGAGTTAACCGCCGGGATGACCGTTTTCGACCGCCGTCAGGCACCCACCTGGCGACACAACATGGACGTTGTCACCGACATGCAAACCGACAAGGTAACCGACGTGATTATCAGCCGGATCAATGCCGCCGCTGCCAGAGCCGGGTAGGGCACTTTTTCACATATTTAGCCCGCCGTGAATACACGGCGGGCAAACGTTTCCAGGTAGCCCCGGGTGTATTCACCCGGGGCTAAATACTTTGTAAATTAACAATTATGCTCAACAACGCTACGCTACACACACCGTTGTACGATTGGCACGTTGCCAACGGCGGGCGGATGGTCGAGTTTGCCGGCTGGGTCATGCCGGTCCAGTACACCTCGATCATCGAAGAGCACAAAATCACCCGTGTCGCCGGTGGAATCGCCGATATCTCGCACATGGGCCGGCTGCGGTTCGAAGGCCCCGGCGCGGCCGTGTTCCTGGCCGAACTGCTCACACGGCGCGTGGCCGACATAGCCGACGGGCAGATTCGTTACTCGCTTGTGACAAACGAGCAAGGCGGCATACTCGACGACGTGCTGGTAGGGCGTTACCACAACGACTACGGCCAGCCGTACTACGTTGTGGTGGTTAATGCCTGCAATCGTGCGAAGATCGTCGAGTGGATCGGCACCCATCTGCCGCGCGAACGTGCAGAGCGACCGGGCCACGAGGTCATCTGGACCGACGTCACACGGCTTTGGGCGATGTTGGCCATACAAGGCCCACGCAGCGTGGAGTTGTTGCAGCCGCTTATCGACGCCAACCTTAGGACGATGAAATACTACCGCGGCGGCCAGGTCCGCATCCTACACCCGGCCGCGCGGCGCCAAGGCGGGATAATCAGCCGCACCGGCTATACCGGCGAGGACGGCTTCGAGCTAAGCGTCGGGGCCGGTATTGCACCGGGTGTATGGGAAGCCATGCTCGAAATCGGCAAGCCTCTGGGGATCGTCCCGACCGGGATCGGCGCCCGAGACACGCTGCGGCTGGAGGCCGGGATGCCGCTGTACGGCCACGAGTTGTCCGAGCAAATCGATCCCTTTCAAGCGGGCCTTGGGTTCGCCTGTCACCTGGTCGGCTACGATTTTCCAGGCCGGGACGCACTATTGAAAATCAAGGAGCAGACGGCCAAGTTCGTCCGCGTCGGCCTGGAGATGCACGGCCGGCGCGCCGCACGCCAAGACTGTCACATTCTGACCGATTCCAAAAAGGTCGGTTGTATCACAAGCGGCACATTCTCGCCAAGCCTGGGCAGGCCGATCGCCATGGGATACGTCCGCCCGGAGTTCGCAGAGGTGGGTACGGAACTTCAAATCGACATCAGGGGTCGCAAGGAACCGGCCCGGGTGGTGCAACTCCCATTTTACAGCCGACCGAAGAAAGGAAATAAAAAGTGACTCCCGAACAACTCCTCTACACAAAGTCCCACGAATGGGCATACGTCCAGGACGACCCGTCAGGCGCCAAGATCGCCACTGTCGGGCTGTCGGCGTTCGCCCTGGAACTGTTGACCGACCTGGTCTACGTCGATCTGCCCGAGGTCGGCCGCCGGGTGTCCGCCGGAGAGCCGCTCGGAGAGATCGAATCGGTCAAGGCCGTCAGCGACTTGTACAGCCCGGTCGACGGCGAGGTGGTCGAGGTGAACACCGCACTGGCCGACAATCTCGCCGGCCTTGCAGACGATCCGTACGACGCCGGCTGGTTCGTCAAGATCCGCATTGCCGACGAGTCGCTCCTGGCCGGGTTGCTGGACTACGCGGCATATCAAAAGCAGTGCGCAGAGGAAGAGCACTAACGTACGAGCCGCTTGCGGCTTAGCCAGTGCCCCCGCACGCAGTGCGGGGGCTTTTGGGGAAACAAAAACCACATACCATCTACCGCCTACCAACCAATGTCTTACATCCCCAACACGTCGCAAGACCGGCAAACAATGCTCGAGGCGATCGGCGTCGACTCGATAAATGATCTGTTCGCCATGGTGCCGGATGCCTTACGGTTGGATCGTTCGCTCGATCTGCCGGCCGCCATGGGCGAGATGGAACTCTCGGCGCACATGGTGGGGTTAGCTGCCCAAAACACACCGGCCGGCCGGGCCGCCTGCTTCCTGGGCGGTGGGAGCTACGACCACTTCATCCCGGCCGTGGTAGATGCCGTCGCATCGCGCAGCGAGTTCTACTCCTCCTACACGCCGTACCAGGCCGAGGCGGCGCAGGGCAACCTGCAAGCGATGTTCGAGTACCAGACGCTCATCACACAGCTTACCGGCATGGACGTGTCGAACTCGAGCCTATACGACGGCGGCTCGGCGGCGGCCGAGGCGGTGATGATGGCGCTGGGCGCCACGCGACGCTCAGGCCGAGTGGTCACCGCCGCAAGCGTCCATCCCGAGTACCGCCAGGTGCTGGACACGTATCTGGCAAACCTCGATACGGAACTTGTCGTCGTCGGCACGCCCGATGGCGCCGTATCGCCCGAAGAACTCGAGGCGGCGCTGACCGACCAAACGGCATGTGTGCTCATCCAGCACCCGAATTTTTTCGGCTGCCTGGAAGACGTCGATGCGATTGCCGAGATCACGCACCGTGCCGGTGCGCTGATGATTGTCTCCGTCGATCCGATCAGCCTCGGGTTGCTAAAGCGGCCCGGCGACTACGGGGCGGACGTTGTTGTGGCCGAGGGCCAGTCGCTGGGCACGGCGATGTCGTTCGGCGGGCCGTACCTTGGAATCATGGCCTGCCGTGAGAAATTCGTCCGCCGAATGCCGGGTAGGTTGGTTGGGCAGACGGTAGATCGCCGCGGCCGGCGCTGCTGGGTGCTTACGCTGCAAACCCGCGAACAGCACATCCGCCGCGAGAAGGCCACCAGCAACATCTGCACAAACCAAGGGCTTATCGCGCTGCGCGCGGCCGTTTACCTTGCACTGATGGGGCCGGAAGGGATGCGGAAAGTCGCCGAACCGTGCCTGCAAAAGGCTCGTTATGCGGCCGAGCAACTTACCGCCGCCGGATCGCTCTGCCGTGCGTTTAACAAACCGACGTTCAAGGAGTTCGTCGTCCGAGTCGAGGGCGACGTCGACCGACTACTGCAATCGGCCCTGTCAGAAGGAATCTTCGCCGGCGTGCCGCTTCGGCAGTGGTATCCGGAGCTTGCCGATTGCATGTTGGTTGCCGTGACCGAAAAGCGGACGAAGGCGGAGATCGATCGGTTGGTGAACGTTTTGAAATAACCCAAACTCGATTTATGAAAGAAATCAAAGAAACCACGGATGAACACAGATAAACACTGATTGTTTACACCATCTGTGTCTATCTGTGTTCATCTGTGGTTCCATTCCCCATTTTCATGCGAAACACCCAAGCGACCAAACTGCTGTTCGAACAATCAAAGCCCGGCTGTCGGGGTGTGCGGCTGCCGGAGTGCGACGTGCCGGAGCGTCCGATCGATGAGCTGCTTCCCAGCGGAGCGATTGCCGAGGCGCCGCCGCCGCTGCCCGAACTGTCCGAACCGGACGTGGTGCGGCACTTCGTCAACCTGTCGACGCTGAACATGTCGGTCGATACGCACTTCTACCCGCTCGGCTCCTGCACGATGAAGTACAACCCGAAGCGGAACGAGCGGCTTAGTTCGCTGCCGGGCATGGTCGATCTGCACCCGTACCAGCCGCAGCAGACCGTACAAGGCACACTCGAGTTGCTATGGCGTTCGCAGGAAATGTTGGCCGAGATCGCCGGTCTGCCGGCCGTCTCGCTACAGCCGGCGGCCGGCGCCCACGGCGAGATGACCGCACTGCTGGTCGCGGCGGCATATTTCCGCGACCGTGGCGAAAAACGCTCGGTGGTGCTCATACCCGACGGCGCCCACGGCACCAACCCGGCCAGCGCCACCATGGCCGGCATGAAAACCGTGCCGGTCCGCAGCACCAACGACGGGTATGTAGACCTCGACGATCTGGCCGCCAAGCTCAACGACCGGACGGCCGTTCTGATGATTACCAACCCGAACACGCTGGGGATATTCGAGGAAAAGATCGCCGAGATTACGCAGATAGTGCACGCGGCCGGCGGATTGGTATACCTGGACGGCGCCAACATGAACGCCATAATGGGCGTTACCCGGCCCGGCGATTTTGGCGCTGACCTGATGCACTACAACCCGCACAAGACGTTCGGCAGCCCGCACGGCGGCGGTGGGCCTGGCGCAGGGCCGATCGCCGTGGCCGAGCACCTCGCACCGTTCCTGCCCACGCCGATCGTCGTAAAGGACGGTGACTGCTACCGGCTGGACTACGATCGGCCCAACTCGATAGGCCGTGTGCGGAGTTTCTTCGGTACGGTTGGCGTTTTGGTGCGAATGTATTGCTACATCCTCACACACGGCGGCGACGGACTGCGGCACGTATCGGAGAACGCCGTGCTCTGTGCGAATTATCTGTTGGCCCGGGTAAGGCATTTTCTGCCGGTCCCGCACGGCAAGCGCTGTATGCACGAGTTCGTCGCCTCGGCCGCGAAGCTGAAGGCCGACAAGGACATCTCGGCCATGGACATAGCCAAGCGTCTGCTGGACCACGGGTTCCACGCCCCGACGGTCTACTTTCCGCTGATCGTCCGCGAGGCGCTGATGATCGAGCCGACTGAGACCGAGAGCAAAGCCACGCTGGACGCATTCGCCGAGGCACTTTTTCGTGTAACCGAGGAGTCGGCGGAGTTGTTACACGACGCCCCGCACACCACCGCCGTCAGCCGCCCGGAGGAGGTCGCCGCCGCACGGAACCCGATATTACGTTGGACCCCATAAAGCCGCTTGCGGCTTCGCAGCACACCTGCCGCACCCTGCGAAGCCGCAAGCGGCTATTTCTACCCACTATCCACCACATGCCCACAAAACCACCCTCGACCGCATGTCGCCTGTTGCTCGATCCGCCCGGCGGCGGTGCGTGGAACATGGCCGTCGATGAGGTGCTGCTGGAGCGGTCGGTTGAAGATAACCGCTGCTGTTGGCGGATGTATCGCTGGCGGGAGCCGACTCTGTCGCTGGGGTATTTTCAACCGCATGGTGATCGCCGGGATCATGCCCATAGTATGAACTGCCCAACGGTGCGGCGGCTTACCGGCGGCGGGGCCATCGTACACGACATCGAGTTGACATACAGCCTGGTCGTGCCGGCGGGACATCCGCTGGCCGTGCAGCGAAACCGGCTGTACGAAACGGTGCACAACAGCCTGATCGAGACGTTGGCCGAGTTCGGCGTTGCGGCGACTTTATATAGGAACTGCCGACAACGGCGGCCGAGCGTCGAGCCGTTTCTGTGTTTCCAAAGACGTGCGCCCGGCGACATGCTGGCCGGGGGCATCAAGATCGCCGGCAGTGCACAGCGGCGCCGGCGCGGCGTCGTCTTGCAGCACGGCAGCATACTTTTGGGCCGGTCCGAAGCCGCCCCGGAGCTGGACGGACTGGCCGAGATTGCTCAAAATTCGATTACCGCCGAGGTGATGTCTGAGGCATGGACAGCCGTGCTGGCCGAAGATTTGTCATTCACATGGCACGAGGAGCCGCTCTCCGAGCACGAGCGTCGCCTGGCGAGCGAGTTGGCACAAGAAAAGTACGCATCGGCCGGGTGGACCGTTATTTAGCCCGCCGTGAATACACGGCGGGCAATGCCCGCACTACCGGCAACGGTTGCCCCGGGTGTATTCACCCGGGGCTAAATACCGTATTATGAAGTTTGGGACTACTAAATCTATGAGTCGCAAGCCGTGAGAGCAGCCCACCCACCACAAAAATCGGCCGCCTTGCTCGGGTTGGCCTTCGATAACGACGACGGACATACCCGACTTACAAGGGGTGAGAACTTCGTGCTGCTCGGTGGCAGCCACGATACCCATGCCGTTATGCAAGAGACTGCCGTAAAGATCAACGAGCGTCTCGACAGGCAGGGCAAGCGGCTCGAAGATGTCTCTGTCAACGAACTGCGTGAAATCTGCCACGAGGTCCGCAATTCCGACTGAAGCGTAAGCATTCCTCTGCGAAAACACGGGCAAGATGCCCGTGGCACATCAGGCCGCAAATTCTGCATAATCCATTTCTTTCGCACTGTTTTGCCAAATTCTCTAAACATCTCCGGCTTCGCATTCCTCCTTTCGTTGCTTTTTGGCAACGGTGGTGTATTCTTCCTACATTCGCCACCTTTAACCGAGTGCAATCGGGTCAATCATCCCCGGACCGGAGGACCATATCCGTGGCAACTACGAAGAATATCACCAAAAACAAAAAGACGACCAAAACTAAGACAACCCCTGGCGGCAAGAAAAAATCGACCGCCGGACGCAGCGGCGCCAAAACATCGGCAATGGATCGCCGCAGCAGTGCCAACCGACGCAACACGACCGAGAGACGCCGGAAGAACGGGCCGGTGGCCAAGGAGCGTCGCACAATGCAGCGTCGTGCGAAGGTAAATCGCCGTCGTCAGATTGATCCGACCACCTGCGAACGCGACTACACGTCTGAGGAAATCGAGTTTATGAGCGCCATGGACGACTACAAGCGAACAAGCGGGCGGATGTTTCCAACCTGTAGCGAGGTGCTGGAGGTGATCAGGAAACTTGGTTACGAGAAGCATTCCGCCCCCCCGCCGTCTGAGGGGACGGAGCAGATGGCCGTTTAGCCGGCGTGCTTGCACGCCGCGCCGCCCGCGAGCCGCCGGGTTTATCCCGGTGTGAACCACCCGCGGGGACAAGCCCGCGGCTCGCCGTGCAAGCACGGCGGCTAAACTTCCAGATCGGCCTTGTGGTCAGTTCGAATTGCGGTTATCTTCCGCACTCTTTTCCGGACACAATCGAATGCGAGGTAGTGATGATGGATCGTCGCTGTTTTCGGTGCGGATACCTTCCTGCGTTGTGGTTTCTGGCCGCAGTGGTGATTTCGACCGCCGGGTGCCAATCGCTTCTGACCACGGTGGTGTACCTTGTTAAAGGCACTAACGTCGACGCCGAATACGATGGGCTGAAGGAGAAGAAGGTGGCGGTGGTTTGCCGCCCGCTGGCATCGCTGACCTATCGCGACTCGAACGTCGCCGACGACATTGCCCGACAGATCGGCATCTTGCTGCGTACTAACGGGCGGAAGATCGACGTGATCGACCACAGCAAGGTGGTCGAGTGGACCGACGAGCACGACTGGACCGATTACCCACAGATCGGCGAAGCGCTCGACGCCGACGTGGTCGTGGGGATCGACCTGCTCGGCTTCACGGTTTACAATGGCCAGACCCTATATCAAGGCAAAGCCGACGTGACGCTTAGGGTCTACGACTGCACCGACGGCGGCAAGGTGGTCTTCGATAAGGAGTTGCCGCAGTCGGTATATCCGCCGAACGTCGGTATCGAGACTTCGTCCAGGCCCGAGGCCGAGTTCCGTCGGAAGTTCATCCGCGTGCTGGCGGACCAGATCGGCCGACACTTCTACGCCCACGACCAACACGCCGATATTGCTTTGGATGCGACGGCGTTGGATTAAACCCAATACCAATATCAAGGGAAAGCCAGTGGTGCCGGCGTCTCGCCGGTGTGACGGAACTCGTGGCAACTCCTACACTTATATACCACCGGCGAGACGCCGGCGCCACTGTAAGACGCCGGCGCCACGATTGCGAACATTGACTCGCCCGGGCTGCGTATTTATCATAGAAGAATGGCAGGGCAGGTGCGCCCTGACGTGGAATCCCGCAAATTCTTCTTAAGCGAGGCCGACTACCCATGCACGCCACACAACTTTTCTATGTAGCGGCACGTCCGCAGCGGAAACGGTTTTCTCACTTGGCGGCGTTGTTCCTGGCGGCGGCGATGGCGCTGTTGACGTGCAGCAACTCGACGGCGATTGCACAGAACAACGGCGGCGAGGAGCCTGAAGAAATCCCGCCGCCGGAGGACGTCAATCTGACCACCTCGGACGGCGTCAAGCTGGCGGCGACGTACTACGGCGGCACGGGCGGCAAAGACACCGTGCCAGTCATACTGTTGCACATGTTCAAGCGAAATCGCAACGACTACAGCCAATTGGCCCCGTACTTGCAATCGCTCGGCCATGCCGTGCTCGTACCCGACCTGCGCGGGCACGGTGACAGCACACAGCAAAGGAAGGTCAATCGCTCGACCGGCAAAGTCGTCTCGCATTGGCTCAATGCGTCCAGCATGAACAAGAACGATTTTGCGAACATGGTAATGATCGATATGCAAACGCTTAAGCAGTTCTTGATTAACAAGAATAACGCAGGGGAGTTGAACGTCGAAAAGCTGTGCGTAGTCGGTGCCGAGATGGGTGCGTCGGTGGCGATCAACTGGACATGCTTCGATTGGAGCCGTCCACCCGAGGGCAACAGGAAGACCGGCCAGGACGTTAAGGCGATGGTGCTGATCTCTCCGGAGTGGTCTACTCCCGGGCTGCCGCTTAAAAACGTCATGGTCCAACTGCCGCTGCGAATTATGGTCTTTGACCCACAATTGAAAAAGGCGCTTAAAGATTCCGACGCCGTCAACTTCCGTCGTCCCGTCGTCCTCGACTTCCGTAGTGAAGTCTCCGTGCTGATCGTTGCCGGCAAGGGCAATTCGCGCGCGGTCCGCGACGCCAAGCGGCTGCAAACCATGTTCAAAACTCATCACGGCGATCCGCCGTCGAAAGACCAACAGGACCTCTTCTACGGCACGCTCGATACCAGCCTGCAAGGCACCAAGATGCTAGGCGTGAGGGGACTTAACCTCGAGAAACACATCGCACAGTTCATCCAGCGCCGCGCGGCCAAACGGCCGTTCCCCTGGGCGAAACGCACCGATCCGTACGAGGGGAGGTAGTGGGTAGAAATGTTTAGCCGCCGCGTCCACGCGGCGTGCTTCCCCGGCGTGGACGCCGGGGCTAAACGAACCAATACGAAAACTATCCACTACTCAACGACACACCGGCACTACCGGACGTTGGTTGTCTCGTGGTGGAATATTCAATTCGACACCGATCGGCAGGACCAGCGGACTGGACAGCACATCGCGGTTCATCTGGTAGATTTCCGCGGCACGAGCGGCGTCGTTCAGGTAACGTTCGGCCAGTGTGTCGAGGCTGTCGCCGTCGACAACCTTGTGAGTTCGCATCGAACCGTCCGGCCCGGCGGTACGCAGAGATATCATTTCCATTCGTGTACCCCAGCCGGAAGTGCCCGTCGCACCGGGGTATTCCTTTGACAACTTCGGCGGCTGTTGTGTAAGGTCCATTATCTTCACTACGGTGACTTCTCGGCCGAGCGGCTCGATGCTCTCGTCAGCCGGGCCGTATATATCGCTAATACCGGCTTGCCACGGCGACGATAACGCAGTGCCGGCCTGCCCACGGAGCATCAACCGTCCGTTGCTTCGACGCACCGACGGAGTACCGCGAGGCGCTTCGTAACGAAACAGCCATGCCGAAAGCAACCCGCCCAGCAGCACAACGACTGCGGCCGAGAGCTTTTTGTGCTGATTGATGTGTAGCATTTGGTAGGGGCCAGGGGCCAGGGGCCAGGGGCCAGGGGTTAGGGGCCAGGGGCCAGGGGCCAGAGACTAGGGGTCAGAGACTAGGATATTGGGAAAAGCGCAACATCGAACCTTAATCTGTCCCCTGATCCCTGTCCCCTAACCCCTGGCCCCTAACCCCTGGCCCCTACTTGCAGTATCGTTGAAAACCGACGCACGTTTACAGTCAACCACGGCAAACTTCGGCCGGTTGCCGAGTTGGTGGTGCGTTCCTGCCGAGTCTGGCGAAGATGCAGCAGCCGGTCCGGAAGAGCTTGACGCCCGGGTAAGATATGGCGGTTGGCGCGACCACCGGTCGCGGCTTTATGATTTAGAACGGCTCATCCACAGCAGCACCGGCGAGGCCACGAACACCGAACTGTACGTTCCTACCAGCACGCCGATCACCAACGCAAAAGCGAAGGCGTGAATCCCCTGGCCGCCGAAGACGTAGAGAATCACCACCACGATCAACGTGGTAAGCGAAGTGAGTAACGTGCGGCTTAGCGTCTGGTTGATGCTGGTGTTGATCATATCGCCGGTAAGGTGCGGCGCCTTGCCGCGAACTTCACGAATCCGGTCGAACACCACGATCGTGTCGTTCAGCGAGTAGCCGATGATTGTCAAGAACGCCGCCAGAACCGCCAGGCTTATCTTGAACGGATCGACAAGCAGCACTCCCAGGTACGGTGCAATGTATGCACTCAGCGCGATGGCGCCCAGTGTTATCAATACGTCGTGCACCAGTGCGATCACAGCCGCCAGGCCGAACGCCGCCCGCTGGAACCGAATCCACAGGTATCCGACGATGCACAGCAAGCTGACCATCAGCGCCGTTACGGCCAGTGTTCTCATGCTGCCGGCGACCTTGCCGCCGATTAGGTTCGAGGAGGGAAACAGCGGCGTGTTTTCCCGTGTGGTTTTGATCGACTCCAGCGTGGTTTTCGCCTCATACGGCGCCAAGGCGACCT